>CAZGUO010000017.1:7797-11390 GCA_964529185.1 uncultured Thermoplasmatales archaeon | reverse complement strand
GAGGATGTGAAACCGGATTCATAGCTACTCCTCTTACAAGTGGATAAACCTTACCCCTTGCTCTTGCATAGTGGTATTTCTTCCCAGCTTTGACGAAGGGCTTTTCCCCTCTTCCACCACCAGCAGGTATACCTATAGTGGCTCTACATTGCGATGACAGGGTTTTGAATGTACCAGATGGAAGCTGAATAACAGTTTTATCATTGGTATGAGATACTATCGTTGCATATGATCCTGCAGCCCTCACGAGTTTGCCTCCGTCTCCAGGCTCCATCTCTATGTTGTATACTGGATAACCTTCGGGTATTTTCCCTAGAGGCAGTACATTTCCAATAGCTACATCACTATCTGTTATCTTGATCTTGTCTCCGACTTTTATTCCTTCAGCAGCCAGGAACATCACGCTTCTACCCTCTTCAGATCTTACAACCGCTATCGGAGCAGAATGGATCGCGTCTCTCACTATCTCTTCCACCACTCCCTCAAACTCTTTATCGTACGGGTACTTTATTTCTCCGAGATATCTGTGGGAAGGTATCTTGAATTTTGATGTTCCTCTTCCTCTTCTCTGACAGAGTATCCTCTTACCCATAATCCCCCTCAGAATATACCTATTCTCATTCCAACCTCCTCTGCACTGTACTCTGGTTTAAGCTTGACAATGGCATGTTTTCCTCTCTTCGTTATTTTGGTATTTACAGACTCTACCTTCACGTTGAAAGCTTTCTCAACAGCTTCCTTAATCTGGTGTTTATTGGCTTTGATATTAACTATGAACTCCAGGGTGTTGTTTTTCTCTATAGCCTCAAGAGTCTTCTCAGTAACGTATGGATGAAGTATTATCTCGTAAGGATCTATGGGGAGCATAGCTAACTACCTCCTCCCAACATCTTCAAAGCTGTTTCTGTTATGACCATCAATCTTCCAGCAACCCCGCCAGGAGCAAGATGCATTATGTTGATCTGAGAAGGTTCAACAACGTCTACGCCCGGAAGGTTCTTTGCACTCTTGTGTATGCTTCCCTCCTGGGAGACTATAAGAATAGATTTTGGTACCTTGTACTTTCTTCCTCTCCTTTTTCCCTTTCCAGCCCTTATCTTCTTACCGTTCTTTGCTCTTATGATATCATTGTACACTCCTATATTCTCCAAGACCTTTATGACCTCTTTAGTTTTCGATAGATCCTTAAATCTATCTTCCACAACAACAGGTAGAGTTACACCTTCATCAAATCTATGACCCCTAGCTTTAACCAATTCTACATCTTTGGTGCAAGCTATACCAGAGAGTATAGCCAACCTCCTCTCTTTCTTGTTTATCTTTTCCTCCCAGATCTTCTCAGCTTTTGGTGGGTGGGCTCTCCTTCCTCCAACAGTGTTTGGAGCTTGAACAGCTCTTCCTGTACCGCCATTCAGTCTTGGTATCCTTGCCATCCCTCTACCTTTGCCAGGCCATCTGCATGCATGTCTCTTTCCTGCTAGAGGATCTGCTCCGTAGGGTTGCCTTTTGTTTGCCATTGCCACCCAGAAGGCTTTCTTGATCACGTCTGGTCTGTATGGAGTTTCGAATATCTCTGGAAGTTCGATTTCGCTTTTTACATTACCATCCAGATCATAGATGTTGACCTTCATCTCTATACACCTTGTTTACTCATTGTAGATATATAAGTTATTTCAGGTTTCTCCACCTTCACTCCCTTCAGATATCTGATGGCATCTCTAAACCTTACCAATCTCTTAACCGGACCAGGTATAGAGCCATGGATTATAACGTATTGATTTCTTACGACTCCATAGTGGGGGAATCCTCCGGCTGGCGTGATCTCCTCGCCATTTTCTCCTATCTTGAGGATTCTCTTATTGAATTCTGTCCTCTGATGATATCCCATCTGACCAGCTTGGGGTACTGTTGGTTGTATAAAACTTGGATGCCATGAACCGCAGGTTCCAATCATTCTTCTGTGTTTCGAGTTTTTGTGAGATAGGAGCTTCACACCCCATCTCTTAACATGACCTTGGAAACCTTTACCTTTCGTTACAGCAACCACGTCAACCATGTCTCCTTCTTTTATTACATCCTTTACGTTCAGCTCTTTGCCAAGTAAGGATTTTGCATATTCTATTCTTTCCTCTATCGTACCTCCACCTATCCTTATTTCCATTATTTCAGGCTTTTTCTTTGGAATAGAAGGAACCAGTCTAGGCTGGGTGTAAACAAGGATCCTAACATCGGCACATCCATCAAACTTATCCCAACTTTGGTTGAATTTCTTTGGCATCGGTATCCTTCTTTCTAGCTCCTTATCCAAGTTATCTGTCCATACCTCTGTTAAGGTTTGTAATCCATAAGGCGTTTCTCTATATGCTCTGACTGCACATACCTTCATTGGAGGTGTCTCTACCACAGTAACTGGTACCATGACTTCTTTTCCCGAGGTTGTGGATGTTGGTCTGTAATCAACCACAAATACGTGGGTCATTCCAGCCTTGTATCCTGCAAATCCCTGAACCTTTGGCTTGTCTCCTCCCTCCGGCCAGCTTTTAATGTGGGGTACTTCCGATCTAGCCCTCTTTCTCGGTGAATATGCAAGGGAACCTCTCCTTGGTCTATGATATTTTGGCATAGGATATCTACCTCTCCTTCCTCCACCGTGACTCTTCGGCAGGCAATCAAAACCTCGATCGCCTGCCGGCGGGATACATTATCCCTAAGAGTCTGGTAGAGGAATCTTTTAGGGGAGGATATAAAAAACCGTATATAAAGGTTACTTCTGCTGGGGCTGGGACTGTCAAGAATTAGATTTTTAAATCCCCTCCTGACCTTTTATGATCAGGAGGGGCTAAGGGATGGTTCAACATCCTAAAATCGAGGTTGAAAAGATTCTGGAAACGCTTTCCTTTGAAACGTTGAAAGCTGGATTACCGCATTTACCGCTCTCTATAATCTAGAGGTGAAAATTCGACAGTTCCAGCACTAATGACGGTAAAACACTTATACTTAGAGGCTATTTTTAGGATGGTCTAAAGATGACATCTCTATCAGAAAAAATAGTTCGAATAGAATTTCCTGGCGCAACAACGCGCTTCAACAAATCTCTTTTAAAGGAATTGATCGAGGATATAGAGAGAAACTTACCTGGGGTAAAGGTAGAGTGGCTTAGATGCAAACCACCTTGGTCGATTTATCAATTTCCATCTGATTGTGTACATTCAAGTTTTGAAGATGCAAATGCGGTGGTTATCAAAAAACACGGAAAGAAGATTTTAGAATCATTTAAGTACCGTTCCGGAGGCGGAAGTATCATCGTGTATGAGGGAAATTTAACAGAAGGAGAGCTCAACATAATATCAAAAATCTTGATAGATAAAGGCTTTGAATCTCCTGAGATGCGAAAAGCATCACTGGAGAAGTTTAATAAATCGTTGTTTTACCAAATGATATGTGCAATTATTATGCTCACAGTGTGTATTAATTCCGGATTTTTCCTCTCCCATCCATCGATTTTTCTCTTTTTCATCATTATTGCCCTAATCCTCCAAATTCCGATTTGGTATTATTGGAGGAAAGGTTATAGAATCAAGCACGGTAAAGAA
>CAZGUO010000017.1:0-7697 GCA_964529185.1 uncultured Thermoplasmatales archaeon | reverse complement strand
AGATTTCCATTAAGCGAATCCTTTAAACCAGGGAGGGAGATAGGGTTTTGATGGATATCGGTGTGACTGGTCCAGCGATATTTGGGATAGTGTGTGCTCTCGTCATAATGTGGCTTTCCCTGAAAAGGTACGAGGGGTTTTTTGATGATAGGGTGATGTTCAAATCTTTGATTTTAGGATTTATCACTGGTTTCTTGGCATTTCTCACAGAAGCTTATGGATACAATGCTGGTATCATTTTCCTTTTCATTTTTCCCTTCATGGAACAATTTCTCAAACTCGTTGGTATAAATCTTCCATCGTATCAAGACAAGAGAGAAACCATCATATATGGTCTTGTTTTGGGATTGGGTTTTGGTTCAATATACATGCCTTTGTTGATTGTCTTTGCATCTAGAGGCTCTAATCCCTCCCTTTCTCTCCAGATCGGCTCTCTGGCTTTAGGTGTTGGTTATATCCTGTTTCACGGCGGAACCGGCTGCATGCTTGGATATGGAGTATTCAAATCCGAAAAATGGAGGTATCTCTTCTATGCTACTTTCCTCGGATTTCCTTTACCCCTGGTTGAGATGGGTACGTTTTATCTTAATAATATAATAGCGGTTGCAACCGCAAGGGTTGTCGAGAGCTTATATGGTCTGGTTGTGTTCCTAATCGTCTACAAAAGAATTTTACCGCATGCTTTACCGAGAAGGAAAAGGAGAGATTTACTTTGATCTTGCCCTCTGCTCTGCAAGTGCCTCAAGCTTCTCAAGGTGGTTATTCAGAAATTTAACGCCAAGATGATGCTCCTCCAGTGCGCATTCAGTTTTTATCGCGAATCTTCTTCATTTTTCACTTCTCTAAATTCCTTCTATACGCTTCAGGCGTTATCTCTGTCATGGATCTCAAAAGGGAAAATGTTTAAACCCGCTCCATGTTGAAGGTTTCGTGCATCCAGAGATCATAGTTCAAGCGATATGGCTCATACTACCTGCATACGCAGCAAACGGCGCAGCGGTTCTAGTTGGTGGAGGAAAACCTATAGATTTTGGAAAGAAGTGGAAGGATGGCAGGAGGATTCTTGGTGATGGGAAGACGTGGAGAGGATTATTCTATGGAGCTCTTGTTGGAAGTATAGTCGGATTTTCTCAGGCTGTAGCTGGGAAATACATTGAGATGGAAGGATTGAATGTGCTGGGTCTTGACTATTTCGAGGGTTTTCCGTTGATGATTCCTCTGGTTCTATCCCTATGTTTTGGCGCCCTTCTAGGGGATATTACCGAAAGCTTTTTCAAGAGAAGGGTTGGCAAGGAGAGGGGTGAGGATTGGATACCCTTTGATCAGCTAGATTTTGTCCTTGGAGCTCTCTTTCTTTCATTTCTGGTAAGTTCTTTTATCGAGCTGGTAGGTGCCTTGCCCTATAACTGGTTTGTGAAGAATTTTTCGGTATGGCATATTATAGTTATACTTCTAGTGACTCCATTTTTGCATATTGCTTCGAATAAACTCTATCGTGGAAAGTGATTTTAAGCATCAAACTGTTTTAAGTTTTGATGATGAACAGCAATTCTACAAAAGTAATGGGCAAATGTGAGATCTGTAAAGTTAATGATGCGAAGTTTGTGTGTATGAGATGTGGTAGAAAGGTGTGTTCTTCATGTTACTTCAACATATTGGGACTTTGCAAAAAATGTGTAGCAAAAGATGTTGTTGAGAAGTGGAAAGGTGAAAAGAAGGATTGGGAAAAGGTTCTTGGAGTGGAATGGATAGATTAAAAGAATCTTTCCAGCTTTTCCAATATCTCTTCTGGATTTTTTGAGTTTCTGTATGTATCTAAAAGTTCTCTATTTATCTCCAAAAAGTGAGGAGACCATTTATACAATCCTGATAGACGTTCCACAAGTTGATCTTCACCAATGATATAAAGGCAGGCAATAAAGGCTTCCAGGGTTGATAGTTTCGGTGGTCTCCCGAAGTTTATAGGATTTACAGGTATCAGAAAGGGTAAAGATCTCTGGTTTGGAAATCTTGAGAGTTTCGAGAATGCCCTTTCTACCTCTTTCCAGGAGCAGTCAATTGCTGCGATTCCGAATCTACTTGATATCTCTCTATCAAGCCTTGAAAAAGGTATCCTGGCAAATGGATTTAAGATAATCGCCTTCCTTGGTATCCTGTCTACCTTTCTAACTATCTTAGCTAAACCAAATCTTTCCATCTTTCTTGCTGTACACTTTTTCGGATCATCCTGGTTTACGTGATACACTATCAATCTCATTTACTTCAACCTTGCATCTACAACAACATGGGATACTCCAGGAGCATAAGATTTGACCTTTTTTATCCTTATTATCTCTACCTCCCTACCATAACTCTCTGCGCCCTCTCTCAACCTTCTTACAGGTCTTCTTGGCAAGAGCTCATTTGGGCATATCTCATGGTAGTGTATTATACCTTTGTTACCTTTCAGAGATTCTATCGCGTAAGGAAGGTAAAGATAGGTATCTTTTAGATAACCCATTATAACTCTATCAGCTACGTTTTTTGGAGTTCTTTCTCTATTATCTCCAAGTATCGGCTCAACTATATCGGTAACATGATTCAGGACGATGTTCTCTTTTAGATAGCCAAATGCGGTAGGGTTTTTCTCTATTGCATAAATCCTCTTTGGTCTGCTGTAAACTGCCATAGGTATGGAGAAATATCCTATGCCAGCAAACATATCCACAACAATTTCGTTCCCATTTGATATATTTGCCATTCTTATCCTTTCATCTTTATTCCCTGAAGAGAACATTACTTTCATGGGATCAAGTTTGAATCTAATTTTGTTCTCAACATGTATGGTTTCTGTGTTTCTGTCGCCATAAACAAACCTGAATTTTGGGGTTCTCAATTCCCCCTCTATTCCTCCAACATCTTCAAGAACTGATCTGCATTTCAGCACATCTGCATAAACCTCTGCTATCTTTATCTTGTAAGCTTTCAGCTTATCTGGAAATCTCAAGATCAGGACATCTCCAAGCTTCTCCCATTTTCTTGGAACAATTTCCACTAAATCTTCCGGAATCTCTCCAGATAGTCTTTCTACAATTATCTGGTAGGGGGTCTTCCGCATTACGCACAGCAGATGGTTTTTGATGATAAATAAGGTTTATGGAGAAGAGACTTTTTTTGGTTTTCTGAATATGAGGTAAAGTTCCCAGAGAGCTATGGCTACGCATACAAGTAAAATGCTGAGCATGAATGCCTGCCAAGAAACCTCGACGAACTCTCCTCCTTCGAGACCTGCAAGAATAACCTCGTTATAATAGCCCATCGCGTGATCTACGAATACCATTATCGTGGATCCCCACAATATCAGGCTCAATACATCTAATCTGTACCTGCCATCGTCCTTGAAATACCATAGCATTGTAGATATTACAGTAGCCAGAGCTAACGCAACTAACCACATCTCAACTCACCTATGCCTTGGTCTTTCTTGGTTGTACAATTCTTTTCTCCATCGCCATCGATACCAAAACCATGATTATCCAAACTATCGTCACAGCAACAGCCATCATAGTACCGTTTGTCATCATCTCATGGAGCATTACCTGTGTATCCTCTGGTGATCTCATAGCGGTTAGAAATGGTGGCCATGGTACTATCTCTCCATGCCATACATGCTCTATCGCTAGAACTACCACTCCTCCCCAGAGCATTAGGTTGAGCCATGCTAATTTCAATCTTTTTGCTAGATCTCTACCAACGACTTTTTGTATGATCGTAGTGACAACAGCCTCTCCAGCCGGAACGAGGAAGCACGCCATCCTTCCACCTGGTAGCACTTTTTTTGTTTTGGTGCCACTAATCTTTTAGGTGTTAATAAAGCTTTTTATTCGTTTACGATTTTTGATGAAAGCGTGAATTGGAAATATTTACTTCGAAGGTATTCAAACATTCTGGATGGCGAGGCAGAGGCAAAGTATCTAGAAGCAAAGTCTATTGAGGTAAATTTCTCCAGAAGCGATGGGATTGAAACTCTCTGGGAAGAGCATGACCGTGCCCTAGAGAATCCAAAATTTGCTGATAATCCAGAGAAAAGTTTGCTGGATCTGAAGATAGAGATAGCTGAGAGGATATTAAAAAGGTGTAGATTTTGTGAGAGGAGATGTGGGGCAGATAGAACAAGATCTTATGGTGTATGCAAGGTTAGGGAGTCTAGAGTGGCAAGTGAGTTTCTTCACATCGGTGAGGAATACATGCTCATACCTTCCTACACTATCTTCTTCTCAGGCTGTACATTCAACTGCGTTTTCTGTCAGAATTGGGACATCAGTCAGAATGTGTGCGGAGTATATATAGAGCCTGAACGCCTGGCGGAGATGATAAGCATAAGGAAATCTCAGGGTGCACTCAATGTTAACTGGGTTGGCGGGGATCCGACTCCAAATCTCGCTTACATACTGAAGGTCTTGAAGTTCTGTGATGAAAATATTCCTCAAATATGGAACTCGAACATGTACTGCTCTTTGGAAACGATGAAGCTTCTGAATGGTGTGATCGATCTTTATCTTGCTGATTTCAAATATGGGAACAATAGGTGTGCTGAGAGACTGTCAAATGTTAAAAGATATCTAGAAGTGGTCGAGAGAAATCATCTCATTGCTTACAAACAGGGAGACCTTTTGATAAGGCATCTAGTTATGCCAAACCATATAGAATGTTGCACCAGGTATGTCTTAGAGTGGATTTCAAAAAATGTTCCAAATTCTGTGGTGAACGTTATGGAGCAGTACCGGCCAGAGTACAAAGCTTCTGATTATGAGGACATATCAAGACCTCTGAGGGTGAGCGAATACATGGAAGCGATGAGGATTGCTAAGGATCTTGATCTGAATGTTATCTAGATTATGTACTGCCTGTAACGGAAATAGGCAAATATTGCTATCATGATTACCAGTGCTATAACGGGAAGGAGATACCAGTTTTCTTCAAAGAAACCTTTCTCTCTATTTTTTATCTCTATGAATGTCGAAGATGATATGTAACCAGACTTTATAGCGATGATCTCTATCGTTGAATCGTGATCTACATATGGAGCTTCAAAGTGAAATTTTCCGCTTTCATCGGTAGAGCCAATTATCTGACCATTAACGATTATGGTTACATCTTTGACTGCATATCCATAAGCATCTTTGACAACTATGTCTATGGTTTCTCCTTCGAATATTTTAGGGGGTGTGGATATGTTCAATGCAGGCTCTTCATTATATCTATCCAACACCCTTATCAACCTGTAAGAAGGAACATATTCATCGGATTCGATCCCTATCAGCTTGTAGGAATCCTTTTCAACATAAGGTGCTACAAAGCTCGTCATCCCACTTGTATTTGTCTTCTTCTTCATTGAATTAAACCAGACATAGATCCCCTGAACCGGTTCACCCGAGGAATCTCTTACTACAACATCAAACCTATCGCCCTCATATACCGTATCATTAACCTCGATATCTAAAGGCTCTTCGAATTCTATCCTATTAATCACCTTCACCCAGGTGTATCCAAAATTGTAACCCTCCTTGGTAGCATAGATAAAACAACTCCTATCTATCTCCACGTATGGCGCCTTACAGGCTACAATACCATTGCTATCACTCGCATATTGATACAACTCTCCATCTATCCAGATCTCTGCACCTTCTACCGCTTTGCCATTCTCATCTTTTACCTGGAGTATGAAGTCCTCTCCTTCTGTTAGGGATGTCTTTGATGGTGTTACTACAAGGCTAGGTAGATTTGGATATTCGGGAAGTAATCTTACTAGAATTGTATCTGTAACATAACCATCCTTGGTTGCGATCAAAGTGATATATTCATCGTTTCCAAGAGGTGGAGCATTCATTTCTAGATAACCGTTTTCATCAGTTTTGGAGGAGACATCTATCAATCCATACCTCATCTCAACATCCACGCCCTCTATCCCTTCGCCTTCCGCATTCACAACCCTAACTTCAAAATCTTGCCATGGATGTAGAGCTAGAGGTGCTATGATTTTCAGGAACTTTTCCCCTATGCCAGATTCCATGATCGTTATCCACTTAGATGCGGAGAGATATCCCTCTTTTTCCACATAGATCAGATACCTTGTACTCAGCAACACATCAGGTGCAATGAGATCGATTTCGCCATTCTCATCTGTTTCGTAGCACTTGAAATTGAACCAAACGGTTGCATTTTTAACTGGGTTTCCGTCTTGATCTTTGATCAGGATCGAAAAGCTCTCTCCTTCATTTACGGAATCCTCACACTCTACAACCAATCTCCTTTCTCTGCTCATGATGTAGATCATCTTCTGAGCTTTCAGATAACCTGGGCTCCTTGCTGTAAGATATACAAATTTCGACTCTTCTACATCAGGTATTTTAATCTCTGCGGTTCCGTTCCATGCGTAGAACGTTGTGTTTTCTACTGTCAAAACAGCAAAAACCTTATTTCCGCTCATATCTGTGACGTTGTAAGTTACGTTTTCTCCTGATTTGACGGTCGATGGCCCTTCTATAGATAGAGAGAGTTCTTCTGGTTTCTCCACCCATATGTATCTTGTACCGCATGATATGTTGCTGTCTAAAACTTCTATAGAGAAGAGTTTGTAATCCTCGTTGATCTGTGGTGCCTCAAACTCTGCACTTCCATTGATATCTGTTAATTTGGTATCTTCGTAAAATCTCAACTTTATACCCTGAATCGGTTCTAGACTTTCCAGAGAGAGGAGAGAAACATTGAATCTCTCTTTCTCAATCACGGTTGATGGAGAACTCAGTATAGCTCTTCTTTCTCTATCAAGAATCACCACAAACCTGTAATCCAGAAGCGAGTTATTTTCATCATACACTCTTATCTGATAGACCTTTGTTTGGTTTAGCTCTGGAGCTTCGATTTCTACATTACTTCCCTCAAAGGTCTCATCTCCAAACACTATTCTTACATTCCCCTCTCCCTCATACCTTATCTCGAAATATTCTCCTTCATATACCCAAAGTGGAGCTTTGAGATTGGAAGATCTGTTATCTGCAATCCACAATTTTATCTCTTCAGATTGCTCATAGCCATCCTTCCTTGCTTCAAGCAAGACGTATGTAGAGAACCCAACTTGCGGAGCTATGTATCTACAGCAACCTGTCTCATTGGTTAAGATTTCTTCTCCATCTATAGATAGTATTGCATCTGGTACTCCCCTGAGATCCTGATCGATCACTCTTATCTCTATTTCTTTTCCCTCCTCAACCACCCTTGGAGCCAGAATGTAGAGTTTGGGTCTATCGATCACCCATATGCTCAGCTCTGTTGACCCATACGCTTGTTTCAAGGCTTTAAGCTTGCATGGAATGGAAAAGTTAACATAGGGAATATCAAACGTTGCATATCCGGTTTCATTCGTTTTTGCGTGAAGCTGTATCAAATCTTCTCTCTCAAGATAGACATTAGCATCTGATATCCCTGTTCCATTGCATCCAACGAATACCTTCAATTCGCTTCCCTCGATTACAAAGGGATTATTCTCTATATTATCGCCAAATTCGAGCTGTTTTGATTTTGCTATTTGAACTGAAAGAATCAGAATCATTATTGTTATCAGTGTTTTTGCCCTCCTCACCATCCCTAGAGAGCTTTGGTCTCTATATATCTTTTGCGTATCCTTTTTATCAAAATTGTGCATGCTCTAACTGTGC
>CAZGUO010000016.1:0-11402 GCA_964529185.1 uncultured Thermoplasmatales archaeon | reverse complement strand
TTCCTATTGCTTTCCCGAGATTGAGTGCCAGCTCACTGTTCATATCCTGGTTGACGACGCCTCTAACCCCGTTTGTTCCGAATAGCTTTGTCATGTTTTTGGCTTAATAGGTCAAGGGTATTTTTATTTATCGAGTATTTCTACAACTCTCATGTAAATCATTCGATCAGTGTCGTAGACTATAGAGTTATATCTACACCCATCTCTGTAGCAGCCATTGTGAGGCTTGAAAACAGTACACTTATAAAGGGGCGATAACCAAGTTTAATGCTTTTTATGATTCTCTTTGACATATTCCACATTGAAAAGAATTCTTCATACAGTTCGCGGGTGTTACTAAGGAGCTCCTCGGGCGTCATGTGCTTTGGTTTAAAAACAACGTGCTTGTGATCATATTTCGACCAATCTCTCGTTAAAATCCTTCCCTCTCTTTCCAATCGCTTAAAGAGTGGTGTTCCTGGGAATGGTGTCAATATCAAGGCGTCAGGAACATCGATTCCGCTGATCTCAACAAACTCTCTAGTTCTATCAAACACTTCAATAGTGTCTCCATCAAAACCAAAGACAAAGGTGCCACAAACCATCATTCGATGATCATGAATCTTTTCAACAGCTTTGATATAGTTATCTATTTTGTTTGTCTTTTTACCTACACTTTCGAGAGATGCCTGTGAAAGGGATTCAAAACCAACTAGCCATCCAACACAACCTGCTTCTTTTGCAAGATGTAACAGTTCCTCATCCTTGCTGAGAACATCGACATTGCCATTACAGAAAAAGTATTTATTAACACCTATCAGTTCCTTAAAGAGTCTTTTGGTATAATTTGGATCAATTGTTAGAGAAGCATCGTGAAAAATAAAGAAGTTACCCGGAATTGACCTGATTTCTTCAACCACATTCTCTATAGGTCTAGCCCTGAAGATTTTTTTAGAATTTATAATAGTTTGCGAGCAAAACTCACACTGATAGGGGCAACCACGGGTCGCTTGAACCGCTGGATGAAAATCCTTTGAAGACGAAAACTTTTGAGAAGGAATGTGCGCTGGATCAACGGGTTTTTTCTGTCGGTAGAAAGGTTTTAACCTTCCTTTTTCAAAATCTTTCAATAGTCGGGGCCAAATCTCCTCTGCTTCACCTATGACTACAGCATCTGCATGCTGTTTTGCTTCTTCCGGTAATGCCGAAGGATGGTAACCACCAAGAACAACGGTTATACCTCTCTTTCTAAACTCATCTGCAACCTTGTATGCAAGAGGAGCGGTACATGTAAAACAATGAATTCCTACGAGATCATAATCTCCCGAGAAATCAATGTTTTTGTATGTGGTATTAAGAATTGTAACTTCATGTTGTGGAGGAGTCACAGCAGAAAGCATTTCCAGTGATAGAGATTTGTGGTAACTGGTCTTAACGAAGATTTTATGAAGAAGCGCCTTTAATTTACTACTGTAACCAGCATAATATTTATCAAGGGTTAATGGGGAGCATAATAAAATCTTTAACGACCTTCCCACTGTTTACCACACTCCTGGGAGGAGCCTATACTTCACCCTTTGTGAATATTCAACATAACCTTTCAACTCCCTTTGTAGGGTCAGATCCTCCAGATATGTCCTAGCTACCAACAAACCTATTCCAATTATAGTAGGAAGATAAGCATAAAGAGATCCAATGATGAGTGGATAACCGACATGGGTTAGGATGAGTCCAAGATATCCTGGGTGCCTGATATACTTGTATGGGCCAGAGGTTACAATCCTTTGGCTTCTATCCTTTTGAATTCTTACTACTGACTCAAAATAAGGATTGTTTAAAATTGCCCAGATGGTTAGAGCATCTGCAAACCCTATTAGCATTACTCCTGGGAAGATAAAATTCGTATCAATTGTTGACCAACGAAATCTTCCAATATCAAGACCCGCAACCATGATAACACCGTAGAAGGCTATGATATTATACATTGGGCGTATCACTTTATCGAAAGCCTCCACATCATTCTTCTCTTTACCTCTGTTGTTCAGGAAATCTGGAAACTTTATGCATAGGATGATTACATCGATCGTCTCAGAAACAAAAAGGATCACAAAAAATATCCAGGCACGAAGGATATTCACTCTACCAGCAGACAGGAAAAAGACAAAAACCATTGCCACTAAACTGAGGTAAAGCCGAACTATGTATCTGATACCATACTTATTCAGTCCTTTATCGCTTTTTGAATGCATTTTCTCCCAATTCTTTTTATTCTACCATCCAATTGAGATAGTCTTTTCACTCCAAACCATCTGCTCCTTTGCTTCTGTAACAAAAGATAAATTGTACCGTTTTCCCATTTTAACTATATCCTCTACCGTAAGGGCGGTCTCTGGAAGGTGAACTCCTGGCTTGATTTTACCACCATGAGCTATATGGAAAACAGCACAAGCCAAAGGTTGGCTTGTGACCTCAGCAGTGGTGGTTTTTGTATTGACTTCACCATAACTCATTTGTCCTTTCTCCCCATCTTTTTCTCCTATGCATGCAATAAAAGATGCATTCAACCTCGGCAAACTTACCTTCTTCTTTGACCTCATCGACATACCGATGAGTTTAGTAGCCATTGGTATTGAAACAAGTCTTAAATCGATTAGGCGAGTGAGAAGCCTGACAAATTTGTTTCTTTTTTCAGGATATAGAGATCCGAGAACTGTCACGGTTTTAACACCTGGTATCACGTATGGGAGAGTAGCGGTTTCAGGGTGCTCTAACTGGTAACACGTATACTCCCCTAGCGGTTCTGGGAAAGGAAGTTTAACCCCTTTTTGGTAAGCAGGAATTTTAACTCGATGACCATTCCGGAAAGTGTATATCTCTCCAGTGAGAGCTTTAAGATAATGTTCTATCCCACCTAAACCCTTTGAAGGAACTTCTTCTGGTGATTTTTTTCCTGCTACCCAAGCGATTATTATCTCCTCAACACTATCCATCTGATCAGCCAAAGCCTTGGCCCTTAGGTTGGACATACCGGGGAACCAACCCATACTTAAAAGCAGAAAAACGCCGGCATCTTCCGCAAACTTGTTCAGTTGTAGGGCTTCAAGGGTGGGCTCGATATCATCACATATGTCTATATAGTTAACTCTGGATTCAATAGCTGTTTTCATTATAGGGATGCTATACTTCGAAAAAGGTCCGACCGTATTTATTGTCAAATCGTGATCCTTCATAACTTCGAATAGCCTTTTTCTATCCGTTACATCGAGTTGGAGGGCAGATACCCTCTCGTCTCCAAGATCTCTAACAAATCTCTGGGAAATCTCCAGCTTCCGGGAAGTAACAGTTATTTGATCGATGACTTTCTTGTCAAGTAACAAGGTTCTTGCAACATCGCGCCCTACGTCCCCTGATCCCCCACCGAGAATCAATATCCTCATCTTATTCACCTGTCAGGATTAAAAATTAAATTGTCTCTTGTACCTCTCTCGATATCGCAGATTTCTAAGTAGAACAAACAGGGCTATACTGAGATCCTTGGTTACTTTAAAAGCTTTGATGGTCCTCTTGATGATTTTTGGGATTGTATAGAAGGATTTTGCCACTTTTCTTGTACCTTCAAACAGTTCCTGTGGGGACATGTTCTTTGGTTGGAAAACCACTGTAGCTGTAGTGTACTTGTCCCATTCTTCTGTCACAATTCTACCTTCTTTTTTGAGCCTATCATATAGGCGCGTACCTGGGAAAGGAGTTAGTATATGAAATTCTGCCATATCTATGTCCCACTTCTCTATAGTTTTTATTGTGGCATCAAAAATGTCTGGTGTATCCTCGTCAAAGCCAAAAATGAAAGATGCATTAATAATCATGCCATGCTTCTTTATCTTTTTAATCGTAGATTCGTACTCTTCGACCCTATTATGCTTTTTATTTGCTCCATCCAAGCTCTTCTGGGAGATCGACTCGAAGCCGATGTACCAATAATATATATTGGCCTCCTTTGCCAATCTCAAAAACTCATCGTCTCTACCCAGAACGTTCACCGTACCATTTGCAAGCCATCTTTTATTTGTCTCCTTTAGCCTCCTTAGAAGTTCCTTCGTGTAACTCATGTTCCACGTCAAATTCTGATCGTAAATACAAACATCTCTTGTGGAAATGTTGTTAATTTCTTCTAATACCTTCTCGATAGGTTTTATCTCCCAGTTGAACATGCTTGTAACCGTACAAAACTCACACCGATTCGGACAGCCCCTCTTTACTAGCAAGGCATCTATGAAGTATTTTCTTTTGATTAAGTCTCTCCTCGGCTCTGGTATGATATCTGGAGGAACGGGCTTATCTGCTTTATAAAAGGGTTTTAACTCACCCTTTTCAAAGTCTTCCAAAAGCTGAGGCCATGTTAACTCTGCTTCACCTATGACTACAGCATCTGCATGTTGTTTTGCTTCTTCTGGTAATGCCGAGGGGTGTGGACCTCCCAGAACAACTGGAGTACCCATCGATCGAAACCTATCTGCAATCTCGTAAGCTCGGGGAGCATTCATGGTAAGACAAGTTATGCCAACGAGATCATAATCTTCTTTAAAGTTCAGTTTTTCATAATTTTCATCGATTATCGTTACCTCATGCCTCTTTGGCGTGCATGCAGCGACTTGGGGAAGGGTAAGAGATATTGCCTCACCTATCAGGCTAGTTATGGGTTCTATTCCTTTTCTCTTTCTGCCGGGAACATATTCCACTCTTGGAAAGACCAGCAGTATTTTCATGTTCCCCCATTTACCGACAATAGCCTATCATTTCATAAGTTCTTTTATATTTATCGTTGGATCATCCTCGCGTGGTTCTTCATCACCCGAGCCTTTGATTGGACGGATTACTGAGATAATAAATGGTTTCGGGTCACTTAAAGATAGAACATCATACTTGGTCCTAAGTTTTAGAAAGTCTTTAATGAAATTCAGTTTCTCTGAAGAATGGAAAAAACCCACTATATCGCCTGCCAACCACCTGCACTGCACCCCTTCTCTAAAGTACAGATTTGGTGTTATCTTTTTATCGGTGGTCAATCTGTACAATAGATACGGAAAATCGACGCCCGATGAAATTGATAGTTGCAATGATCCCCAGAAACGAGGATTGATCTCCATCAACTTTGGTATTCCATCTCTAGCATCTATCCTGAACTCAACCATTGCAACTCCCGACCACTTGAGTTTTTTCAAGAGATCGAAAGCTATTTTGACGAGTCTCTCATTTCTGATGGTTTCTCTAAAGGTACTTGCTCCGCCGTAATGATGGAGTGTTCGCCTCCGTTTTTGAACTGTTAATGCTACAGGTTTTGAATTATAATCAAAGAGAGTGTAAACCCCCCATTCCCCACCATTTGGGATATACTCCTGTACGATGCAATCCCCATACCTATATACCATTTCTGAATATTTTTCTTTCAACTCGGATTTTGTTTTGCAGATGGCTATTCCCACTCCATGTCTTTTAGATGCTTTTACAACTACTGGGTATCGACTGATGGCTGATAAAATTTCATCTAGATCGTTGAAGAAGTAGGTCTCTGGACAGTTTATTCCATTTTTGATAGCAATTTTTAATAGTCTGGCTTTGTCGTATGCATTGTAGAAAATATCATAGCTGGGGGGAGGTATCTCTGTATATCCTGAAAATATGTCCCTGTATTTGCACAGTAGTAGCATAGTGTATGTATGAGAAGGTAGTATACAATCGAAATCTTTTGTCTTAACTAGTTTCAACAACTTCTTTAGAAAAGAAAGGGGGTCACGTTTTGGGTTGGGATAAACTACCTTCTCGGTACAGTATTTCGAGTAAAACCCCATAGCCGATTTGAGTTCGCTACCTGCAGTTATTTTGAATTTTTTTCTGCCAAGAGAACGTATGATAGCTAACGCTGCTCTGTGCTGCGCATCCGTTACTAATACTTTCCTCATGTTCTTCCTTTTGCGCATCTTCTCGCTCTATTTCAAATTCCCCTTCAAAGATCATCTGATTTCCAGTCTCTTTTGATCCTTCTTAGAATGCAACCTAAATGGATTGATATGCTCTTTGATGGCTGAAAGATAAATCGATATCAACATATGGAGTATTGAAAAATCATTCTTCTCTAAAGATGATTTCAGCAAAAATACGAAATATTTTGGACGCAGATAGAAGCTAAGCTGTGCCTTCTCACAGTACTTTAATAACTCTTTAGCGGTATACAGCCCTAATCCTCGATTTGAATCCGCCATTACCTCGTACTCATCTGGAGCGATTTTTCCTTCTTTGACGGCTTCTACCCATAACTCTGTTATTGCTCTATACCTCAGAGGTAGAAATGAAGCTACCTCCAGAGGTAAGGACTTTGCTAACTTAACAGTTTCTTTGAAATCTCGTTTAGTTTCAAATGGTGCGCCCAGAACGAAAGTTCCTGAAGTGAGAAAACCCATTTCATGACTTAGTTTTACAGCATATTTTATTTGTTCAACTGTAATCTTTTTGTTATAGAAATCTAAAGTTCTTTGTGATGCGGATTCAAGACCGAATTGTATACTCACTACTCCTGCTTTTTTCATTTTCCTGTAAAGATCTCTATCTGCTGAATCTACTCGTGCTGCAGTGATATAGAATTTCATATCTATACCTTCTCGAATTATAGCATCAAATATTGCATGCGCCTGCCTTTTGTTTGATAAAAATGAGTCGTCTTCAATAGCTATATACTTATATCCTTCGGACTGCAATACTCTAATTTCCTCTAAAATATTCTCTGTTGATCTTGTTCTGTAAAGATTGAGGTTAACCGCTCTTCTCGAACAGAATTTACAGCGAAATGGACAGCCTCTACTAGTAACGATCGAAGTGAACTCCCCTTTTTTGATACGTGGATTATACGCTCTACCATATAGATATTTCTTGACCAAATGTCTTGCCGGAAAAGGTAGGGAGTCAAGATTCTTGATAGGTCGATGGGGTGGTCCTTTTTTGATGGTGTCTTTTGTCCGATAAAAAACGCCAGGGATTTCTGAGAGAGACTTTTCATTGTTTAGTGCTTTTTTGATTTCCGTTATCACCTTTTCTCCATCGCCCTGCACACTTATATCTGCATGTGTTTCTTGGAGAGCTCTTGCTGGAAATATGTTACAGTGGGGACCACCTATTACCACTGGTATGTCAGGATCCTTTTCCTTTATCATTTCTATCATTTTCCTTACTTTATGAACTGACGTGCTCATAACGGTCATGCCAACTACGTCTACAGATGGCAACCTACTTAGCAGTTTATGGGGCTCAAACTTCTCGGCAGAAAAATCGAGAACCTCTACCTCATTACCATCATCTTCAAGAACTCTAGCTAGGTATAACAGACCCAAAGGTGGTGCTAATCCAAATAGCACATTGTATGTCCCTCTAAAGTCCGATTCAACGGGCAGTACTAGTAGAAACTTTATGATTTCACCTCTGACATGTTGCATCTTCACATTTGTTGATCATCTTATAAATTTTAGTCTTGAAAAATAATTTAAGCATTAAAACTATAACTTTCGGTAACTGTATCACAGGGAGAGGTTTTCGTAAAATGACCAATATACTACAAAGATTTGTGCAAAAAAATCCGTTGACTGGAGATGCATTGAAGATATTAACCCATTATAGACATTTCAAGAAGATGTACAAGTTTCTGAAAGAATCCTATACATGGAGCGAGGAACAGATAAGAGAGTATCAAACACAACAATTGAGAAAGCTGTTACATCATGCTTACAAAAACGTTCCCTACTATGCTAAATTGTTTGATAAACTAAAGTTGAAACCAAAAGATATATCGTCTGTTGAAGACTTGCAGAAATTACCTCTTTTGGATAAGCAAACCGTGAGAGAGAATCTCGAGGAATTTAAAGCAAAAAATTTTCCCAAACGCAAATTTGAATATATAACAACGGGGGGCTCAACAGGCTTTCCATTAGGGTTATACGTAGAGAGAGGAGTAGCAGAGGCCATTCACATGGCTTTTCTCCAAATACTATTGGATCAAGTGGACTGTCATTTTACAGATAGACAAGTCCATATAATAGGGATAGAAGAGGCGTGCAAGTACCAAGTTTTCGGAAGAATCTTGATCCTTTCATCTTTTCACATGAAGGATGAAAATATGCCAACATTTATCAGGAAAATTAGGAGATTGAAACCGAAATTTATTTTGGGCTTCCCTTCAGCTGTTACAATTTTGGCTAGGTATATGAATAAAAATAAAATAGAGCCTTTCTCAAGCGTCAAAACAGTCATTTGTTCGGGTGAAACCTTATATGACTGGCAACGTGAATTATTAGAAGAAACTTTCAAATGTAGGGTTCATGCTGTCTACTCGCATAACGAAGTTTCTGTTTTTGCGACGACTTGCGCTTACAGTAACGATTATCATGTTTATCCTGAATATGGCATTGCTGAGTTGATCCGTAAGGACGGAAAACCGGTCACCAAGGAAGGCGAGATGGGAGAAATAGTGGTTACTGGTTTTAACAACCCCCTCTTTCCCCTCATCCGGTACAGAACGGGAGATATTGGTGTCCTTGCCCATCAAAAGTGTAAATGTGGTAGAAATTACCTTTTACTGAAGAGAATTGAAGGTAGGGTACAGGACTTTATTGTTTCTAAAAGTGGAAGATACATACCTCTCACGGGATTCTATGGATTGGTAGCCAAGTGTTCTAATAATGTAAGGAATTGCCAGTTGGTTCAAGAAGTAGAAGGAGAGGTTATTCTCAATATCGTGAAGGATAAAGGATATACAGATGAGGATGAGAACTCGATCGTTAGAGCTTTTGAAAAAAGGTTTGGTGGAGAGGTTGATTTGATAATCCGATACGTTGATCAAATTCCTCTCACATCGGGAGGCAAGTTTAAGTTTTTAATTCAAAAATTACCCATCGATTATTAATATCAAAAAGATATTGTGATCTGCTATGAAGACCGTGGCTCTACTGAGAAGCAGATTTTTAACACATTCGCCTTTCAGACTCGTACATGATGTTACCTATAAATGTAACTGTAAATGTATAATCTGTGAGCGCTGGAAAAAATCGCATCTCAGCAAAAATGAGTTGACAACAGGTGAGATTTTTAAGATGCTTGAAGACGCAAAGAAGGCTGGCATAGTTTTGTATGTTGTTGAGGGGGGAGAACCTCTTTTGCGTAAAGATATTTCCAATGTACTGCGCTATGCAAAAAATCTAGGCTTTTATACAATACTGGTTACAAATGGGTTCTATTTAAAAGAAAAACACGATGAAATATCGCCTTTTATTGATTTTTTGGTTGTTTCAATAGACTCCCATGATGAGGTTCACGACAAGATGCGTGGATTAAAAGGATTGTTGAAAAAAGCTATAGAGGGAATTAAGTTGTACCATAGTGATGGGATAAGAGTGTCCATCAACAGCGTCTTGTGCAAAACAAACAAAGATAAAGTGGAAGGATTGGCAAAGCTCTCTGAAAAGCTAGAAGCTCCCATCACTTTCCAACCGATGGATATCTACAGGGGTTACAATGAGCATCTCAGACTCGATCGGTCTGAGCTACAAACGGTTTTCTCAAAGATTATCGAGCTTAAAAAAGCTGGATATATGATTGCAAATTCTTTCAGTTACTTGGAACATATTGCCAACGATAGGAAATATGTTTGTCATGCACCGAAATGTTTTGTTTATGTAGAGCCTGATGGAAATATCGTATCCTGTTGTGACATAATTGATAAAGTATGGGGAAATGTAAAAGATACAAGCTTTAAAGATGTGTTTAGAACTCAAGAATTCAAAGAATTTTGTAAAAAGGTGGAAAATTGCAATGAATGTAGCGTGAATGCGGTTGTGGAGATATCTCTCGCATATTCGCTTCAACCCAAATATGTAATAGAAAGGTTATTCGGTTTATGGCTCCCTTGATTCGAATCATCAGAAATATATATAATAACTCAGAACACATTCAATTCGAACATGGGAAGGCAAACAGTATTTATATATGAGGTTTCAACCTGCAACAGGAGGAAACTCGATGCGTTTAAGCTAAGCAGATATTTCGTAAGGAATAACTGTCAGATTGTGGATGACCCAACGAAGGCTGATATTATCATTTTGATAACCTGTGCCTACTCCGCGGAACACGCCAATCAATCTCTCCAGATGGTGAATAGGTTTTTAGGTTACGATGCTGAACTGATTGTGGGCGGTTGTTTGCCTGCCATAGAAGAAGAGAGATTGAGGGAGCTATTCAATGGAAAAACGATTGTTACGAGTGAGCTGGAAAAGATAGATGAGTTCTTTCCAGAAAACAGGGTAAGTTTTGCCAACATAGAAGATGCAAATACTCTCTGGGAAAATATCAACAAGCATAAATTGATAAAGATTTTCGAAAAATTCTTTGGAAAATTGCTTCCCTTACAAAGATTGTTCGATACCTTCAGCAGATGTCTAACAAACTTGCTTTATGATGGTGCGATCAATTACCAGAAGATTATCAAAAACCATTTGTTTGCGAAATATATCAAAAAGAGATGGTTTTCGAGTATCAGGCTTTATGAAGATGTTTTCTACATAAGACCTGCCTGGGGATGCTTGGGAAATTGTTCATATTGTGTGATCAAAAAAGCCATAGGCTCAATAAGGAGCAAACCGCTTGATACGATCATCTCTGAGTTTAAGAATGGTTTAAAATCAGAATATAAGAATTTTGTTTTGGATGCCGATGATCTGGGTGCATACGGGATAGATATAGGAAGTAATTTACCTGAATTATTAGACAAATTGACGTCCATCCCCGGCGATTACAAAATCCATATCCGCAACATTCATCCCGTATGGGTAGTTAAGTATATTGACCCACTTGAAAGTATACTAAAAAGAAATAAAATCCAAGGTTTCGGTAGTTCTATCCAATCCGGAAATCCGCGAATCTTAAAGCTCATGCACCGTTTTTCCGACGTAAAAAAGATGGAAGAGGCTTTTTGCAGATTACGTGAGGCATGTCCAGATCTAATGTTAGTAACAGAATGTATCAACGGCTTTCCAACCGAAACAAGAGAGGAGTTTAAAGAGACATTGGATTTCATAAAAGAGATCGATTTTTCCTTGGGATACATCTTCCCTTTTTCATCTCGACCAGGCACCTTTGCGGAGAGTTTGGAACCAAAGATATCCAATGATGAAATAATACTTCGCATGAAATATGCAAAAAGATATCTGAGGAAAGCGGGCTACAACACTTTATTCCTGAAGAGGCACAACATAATGGTATTTAGCAAGAAATTCTCAACATTGGATGAGGGGGCAAAATCATTTTGTCTTTCAACTATTGGTTAACCCTCAGTGAAAAATCTTGTATATCTGCTCAGCCTTCTTATTTCCGATTCCATCCACCAT
>CAZGUO010000015.1:0-11680 GCA_964529185.1 uncultured Thermoplasmatales archaeon | reverse complement strand
CTGCTGGCATCCGCAATAAAGATACTGCCAGAATACCAGAGGATTGTTGTCTTCAGATTGGGTAGACTTCTAGGAATAAAGGGTCCTGGCCTTGTCTTCATAATCCCAATAATAGATCAAGTGGTGAAGATAGATCTGAGAGAAAGGGTTAGAGATGTACCCAAGCAGAGAGTGGTTACCAAAGATAACGTAACGATAGATGTCGATGCCGTTGTTTATTACAGGATTGTTGATCCTGACAAGGCGGTGGTACAAGTTCAGAGATACGATGCTGCAACAGATCTGCTTGCTCAGACTACTTTGAGAGATGTTCTTGGAGAGGTTGAACTGGACTACCTGCTCCAAAATAGGGAAGAGTTGAACAAGAGGATACAAGCTATACTTGATGCTGGAACAGATGCATGGGGAATAAAGGTTACAAGGGTTACAATAAGAGACGTTGTTATACCTGAGCAGATGCTAAGAGCTCTAGCAAAGCAAGCAGAGGCAGAGAGGGAGAGGAGATCGAGAATAATAATGGCAGAAGGAGAGTATCAAGCATCAAAGAAGATGGCAGAGGCAGCGAAATTCTATGAAAAAGTACCTGCAGCTCTAAGGCTTAGAGAACTGCAAACCCTTGCAGAGATTGCGAGAGAAAAGAACCTCATAGTTGTGCCATCCGGAGAAATGGGAACAGTCGCTGGGCTAGTAGAAGCTATGCTTAAAAAGAAGAAGAAATGAGGAAATATCTCCCCCTCCTTCTCATCTTTGTTGTTTTATCCTTCCTTTCACCTGTAAATGGAGAAGGGAATAAAGTTTTGGTTATAACTGTAGATGGACCGATAACCCAGGCTACTGTGGAGTTGATCAAAGAAGGGTTGGACCATGCCAGATCCATAGATGCTGAGGCAATAGTTCTGGAATTGAACACGCCAGGCGGAGGATTGGATGAGACCGAGAAGATCATAGAGATCATAACATCAAGTGAAATACCTTTTATAGGTTATGTTTATCCAAAGGGAGGGAAGGCATGGTCGGCTGGGACGTATATACTGATGAGTTGCCAAATAGCTGCTATGAGTAACTACAGCATAATAGGATCTTGCCAACCTGTACAGATAACTCCATATGGATACAATCTTGTAAACGATTCTAAGCACATAAATGCACTGAAGGAGAGGATAAAGAGCTTAGCCGAGATGTACAACAGAAATTCAACCGTGGCAGAAAAGTTTGTTACAGAAAACCTGAATCTCGATGCTAAAGAGGCTTTAGAGGTTGGTGTTATAGATGTCGTTGCAGATGATCTAAAAACTTTACTGGACAGTATAGATGGTAAAGACTTTAATGGAATTGTACTGCACACAAAAAATTCTACAATCATTTATCATACCCCATCTGTCAAATATCACATAATCTCGATACTCTCAGATCCCGCGATATCGTCTCTCCTACTTATGCTTGGTATATTTTCGCTGATATTTGGGATCTCCTCGCCAGGCTACGGAGCAGAGGTTTTTGGAGTCATATCTATAGTGCTAGCACTGTTTGGTATGGGTTTCTCGATCCCATATCTGTGTCTCATACTGATAATCATTGGATTTATCATGTTGATAATAGAGGTCTATGTAACCCCGGGATTTGGAATTGTAGGTATCGGTGGATTGATCTGTATAATTTTGGCATCTATACTTTTGGTTCCATCATATCCAACAAGGAACTGGCTTGTTTCAGCTGATTATCAAACTCTCCTTCTGGTATTTGGTGTGGTCCCATCCATATTGATCGGTTCCTTCTTCCTCTTCGCTCTGTACAAGATTATCAAAGTACGCAGAAAGAGACCAAAAGTTGGCATCATGGAAGGAAAGATAGCGGAAACTTTAGAAGAGATTACTCCAAGCAAAACCGGTTTTGTAAAATACAAAGGTGAGTACTGGTTGGCGAGATCGAAGGAAGGAAAAATACCTGCAAGGGAAAAGGTTATAATAGAGGAGAGAGATGGTAATTTATTGGTAGTTTCTCTATTAAAAGAGGGCAAAGATTAATCTACCCCTCTCATTTACCCGTTAAGGATGAGCGAAGATATCAAAGCTGTATTCCTCGGCGGAGGAAGCGAGGTAGGAAAGCTTGGCCTGGTCTTAGAGATAGAGGATATTAGATTGCTGTTAGATTATGGCATATCTCCAACAAAACCACCTTCTTATCCAATGGATGCCCCACCTGTAGATCTGACTCTCCTAACTCATGCCCATCTTGATCATTGTGGGATGCTTCCTTATTTGGTAAGAGAGCAGGATGTTCCTATATGGACTACCGATTTAACAAGGGAAGTAAGCAACATACTTCATGTGGATTCACTAAAGGTTGCCAAGGTTGAGGGGTATGCCTATCCGTATGACAAAATAGATGTGAAAGAAGCTTATCATAGAGTTATTCCTATAAAACCATTTGAGACCAGATCAATAGGAGATCTCGATCTCAGAGCATATCCAGCAGGGCACATACCTGGCTCCTTAATGTTCAAAATAGAAGACTCTTCAAGGAGCATTCTCTTCAGTGGAGATATAAATACAATAGACACTAGATTAATGCTAGGAACTAGACCTGTAAAATGTGACATCCTGTTTCTTGAAGGGACATACTCTGGAAGAGACCATCCTGATAGGAAAGAGCTTGAAAAGGAATTCATAGATACCATAGATGAGGTTGTGAGTAGAGGTGGTACAGCTATAGTCCCTGTATTCGCTGTTTCAAGATCTCAGGAGATTGCCATGATCTTAAGTAACTCTGGATTTAATGTATGGATGGATGGGATGGGAGAAAAGATAGCTAGACTGTTTTTGAGATATCCAAGATATCTCAGATCTGAGAAAAAGTTAAGGAGGGCTTTATCTCAAGTTAGAATGGTGAAAACCTCTCAGAACAGAAAACATGCCTTAAAGGGAGAGGTTATACTTACCACCAGCGGGATGCTCGATGGAGGACCTGTACTGTGGTACCTAGAGAAGTTGAGGAAGGATCCAAAGAGTGCAGTTCTATTAACTGGATATCAGGTTGAGGGGACAAATGGTAGGCAATTACTTGATAAAGGTAGCTTGGACTTCTATGGTGTCAGTCAAAAAGTCGAGTGTCAGGTCTACTATTTCGATTTTTCAGCACATGCAGGTCATAAAGAGTTGGTTGAGTTTGCTAAAGGGTGCTCTCCCGAAAAGATCGTTTTGTTCCACAGCGATAACAGAGAACCACTAGCTGAAGATCTAAGGGATTTTGCTGAAGTTATAATACCAGAGAACGGTAAGCCTTTCAACTTATAAGGGGGTCTTTTATGAGAGAGATGAACGATGTTGAGAGATACGAGTTTAAGAAGAAATTGGAAGAGATCAAAGCATGTAAGGGACAACATACAGAGCTCATCTCCCTGTATATCCCTCCAAATCGGATGATATCTGATGTGATGTCGTATCTTAGAAATGAATACTCGCAATCGACTAACATTAAATCCAAAACAACAAGAAAGAACGTACTTTCAGCTATAGAATCGATAATGAGCAGATTGAGATATTTCAAAAAGCCTCCAGAGAACGGTCTCGTGTTTTTTGTTGGTCATAAATCGATAGGAGCTGACAAGACAGAGATGGTAGCTTATGTTATAGAACCTCCTGTTCCTGTACAGTCTTTCATATACAGATGCGATTCTTCTTTTTACACAGAGCCTTTAGAAGAAATGCTTGCAGAAAGGGATGTTTATGGACTTTTCCTCATCGACAGAAGGGAATGTACTATTGGCATACTAAGAGGAAAGAGGATAGAACTTATAGATTATCTAACATCAAGAGTTCCAGGAAAGCATGGAAGAGGTGGACAGAGTCAGAGAAGATTTGAAAGACTGATAGAGATCGCTGCACATGAATGGTTTGAAAAATGTGGAAAAAAGATTAGCGAGATTTTTTTGAATGAAAAGGATCTGAAAGGCATATTTGTTGGGGGTCCAGGACCCACGAAGTACCACTTTGTTGATGGAGATTATTTGCATTACGAGATCAAGAACAAGATCATCGATATATTTGATACAGGATATACGGATGAATCTGGATTGAGGGAACTGGTAGAGATAGCTTCGCAGAGAATGAGCGATTTAAAGATCTCTCGGGAGAAAAGGATCATGAAGAGATTTCTGAGAGAGATAACAAAGAAAGGAAAATCTCTGGCGATTTACGGGGAAGATGAGGTGAGAAAGGCACTGGAAATGGGAGCTGTCGATACCCTACTTCTCTCTGAGGATCTGAATAAATATAGAGTGAGGTTGGTTTGCGATTCATGCGGTAAAGAGGAGAGAATAACCCTAACAAAAAGAGAGTTAGAAAGTTTAGAAAAAAATCCCCCAAAGTGCAAAACATGTAACGGGAATATGGTGATAAAAGAAAAGATAGATGTTGTAGAAGAGCTTTCAAAGAAGGCGCTCGAGATGGGAACTAAGGTTGAATTGATATCTAGCGATAGCGAGGAAGGCGCCACTCTGCTCAGCACATTTGGTGGTGTAGCAGGGATATTAAGATTCGAGATTTAAAATTTATAAGTGATTATCTATAAAAACCGATGATTTTATAAAGGGAAAAAGCCATTAATTAATTGGTAATGACCATGAGCAGGGAAGATTTCAAATCCTTCATACCTGCTGAGCAAACGATTCCCGAGATGACCTTTAGAGCTGTTTTGATCGGTGCTCTTCTTGCTGTTCTCTTAAGTGCTGCAAATGCGTATCTCGGATTGTATGCAGGAATGACGGTCTCAGCGGTTATACCAGGAGCTGTAATGGCATTCGCAATACTAAGACCTTTCAAAGGGACTATTCTTGAGGTTAACTTGGCAATGATGGGTGCAGCATCTGGAGAAGCTTTGGCAGCCGGAGTTATATTCACGATTCCAGCATTGATCATTCTAAAAGAGTGGACCCATGTCCATTTCCTAGAAACAGCACTTATAGCAATGATAGGTGGTATACTCGGTGTACTCTGGATGGTTCCTCTGAGGAGGGCTTTGATTGTCAAAACAGATCTGCCCTTCCCAGAAGGAGTGGCTGTTGCTGCTGTCCTGACCACAACTGTTGGAGGTAAAAAGGCGAGAGGTAGAGGGGCTGGCGTAAGCGCCGCCTGGCTTCTGGTAGGTGCTTTGCTTGCCGGCCTTTACAAGTTTGGACAAGTTTCCCTCAGGGTCTTTAAAGGGATGTTAGAAGGTGTTACAAGCGTAGGAAAGTACACGATAGATGGTGTTGAAAAGGAAGGATGGATGTATGGTGGTCTGGCAACCTCCCCTGCTCTTTTAGCCGTGGGCTGGATTATCGGACCTAGAATAGCTTCCTTTGTTCTGGTTGGTGGTTTAATCGGATGGGTGATTATACTTCCTGTAGCTGTGCTCGTGGGAGGATGGCCAGCAACGATAACAGATCCCCTTGAAGGGGTTTACCACATATGGAAACACCAGATAAGATACATAGGCGTAGGCGCGATGCTCGTTGGAGGATTATGGACCATATGGAAACTTAGATCCAATTTGGCTGCAGGTATAAAGGAAGCTGTACATGGAATGAAGGGAGGTGTAGAAGGAGGTTCCAAGAAGAGAACAGATAGAGACCTCAACATGAAAACCGTATTTCTTCTGATAGGATTGATGGTTATTCCCACATTCATAGTGTTTGCATGGATATCCAACATGTATGTCCTTTCTGGAATAATGGCTATTTATGCTGTGCTCTTTGCTTTCATAGCAAGTGCAATCGCTGGATATATGGCTGGACTTGTTGGTTCTTCCAACAACCCCATATCTGGTGTAACAGTATCTGTTCTGCTAATAACGAGTCTAATCTTATTTGCGGTTGGTTTAAGTGCTGAAGGTATAGCCATAGCTATTCTCATTGCAGCGGTAATATGCTGTGGAGCAGCTATATCTGGAGATGTTTTGCAATCCCTTGCATGTGGGCACATGGTTGGAGCTACACCATGGAAACAGCAGCTGATGGAAATAATAGGCGTAATTGTAGCTGCACCAATTATAGCATATGTAGTACAGATGCTGGACATGGCATTTGGTATAGGCAGTCCAGAATTACCCGCGCCTCAGGCGTTCTTGATGGGAGGTATAGCCAGAGGTATACTTACTGGAGAGATGGTATGGCCTTACGTGATAGTTGGTGCAGTATTGGCGTTCGTTCTGATTTTACTTGATATCCCCATACTACCGGTAGCTATAGGGATATATCTACCGTTTACAATATCAGTGTCTATATTCGTGGGAGGCGTAATCAGGCACTTCACGAACAAAGTTATAGAGAAGAGATTTGGTTCCGCTGAGGAAGAAGAGATAAGTGATTGGGAGCTGGCGATAAAACAGACAGACATAAAACCAAAGGAGAAAGCTATAAGAACAGGTCTACTGCTGAGTGCAGGATTTGTAGCTGGAGAGGCGATAATGGGAGTTATTGCAGCGATGATTTTCGTAAGTGGCATCAATCTTGCGATGTTCCCGCAGGGACAGGAGCCCTGGTGGCCTGGACTTCTGATATGGATTTATCTGGGTGCTCTACTATTCTACATACCACTGAGGGGTATACTTGCCAAAAAGGCGTAGCTACTCAAGAGAGGAGTTTCTCAAATTGAAACCTAAGAGAAAGGATTTCGAGTGGCTGGAAGAAGAAGGAAAAGTGAAAGTGAAGGTTCCAAAATTCAAAAGTAAGATGGGAGAGAAATTCTGTAAACTTCTTGGCAGAGAAAACGTATTCACAGTAAACTTGGACGAAAAGGGATCACTTATATGGAAGTTTTGTGACGGAGAGCATACTGTGGAAGAGATACTGAGAGAGCTTGAAGAAAATTTTCCAGATGAAAAGGATCTTGACCAAAGGCTATTTCTCTATCTTTACAATCTACGAAGGCTCGGGTACATCAGTTACTGATTTCTTCTCCTTTCTCACGCTTTTCACCACACAGTACCCATGATCTTTTTTCCATACAATCTCTTTGTCTTCAATAATCAGCCTCTCGTGATAAAGGGGACAATCCAAAACTAACGTTTCGAATTCTCCCCCCTCTCCGCTTGGATTTATTCCGTATCTTTCGCATAATTCGATGAAGGCATCTATATTTGTGGTATTCAGAATTTTTCCGAGCCATTCTCTCCCAAGACCTTCTGCGGAAACGGCATCTATCAATATCTCAAAGCCAGCATTTATCTGATATCTGAGTATCTTTTCCTGGTCCTTGTGCCATATTGGAGAAAAATTTTTGAGCCCGAGTTCATCACACACCATTCCTATCCTTTCTCTCTGATAATCTGATGCGATGGCTCCATTAACGAGGCCTTCTATATCTAAGTCTTTCAAAACGTCTTTCAGATCTTCCAGTTCTTTCTCCTTCTCACCGCACGTTTCTTTGATTAATAAGGGTATTTTCATTGAACTGGCTATATCCGATACAAGTTCGATATTTACAGAATGAAACATCCAAGAGTCTTCTCTTTTGGGAATCAGAGAAACCAAATACTCGATGCTCCATCCATGATTTAGTGCTATGTAAGTTGCATAGAGAGAATCTTTTCCTCCGGATATAAGGGATGCGACCTTCACACGATGAAAACGGTTTAATCCTTTAAAACTTATACAGGCAAACGATGAGGGTTGGAATTGTTAGTGGTCATAACATTCCCGAGATTACGGAGGGTTTTGAGGAAATATCTGTCGAAACAAGATTTGGAAAGATCGACCTTCTGATTGGAGAGTATAGAAACAAAGAGGTTGTTTTTCTGAATAGGCACCAAGGCCGCCTTCCGCCTCATCGGATAAATTATCTAGCAAATGTAGAGGCGATGAAGTTATCAAAAGTTGATTCGATTTTCTCTTTTGGAACGGTGGGCTCCCTTAATCCGAATATAAGACCCGGATTTTTAGTCATACCTGACGATTTTATAGATTTTACAAAGAATAGAAGGTATTCTTTTTTCGATGACTCCAGAACCCATATAGATATGTCTGATCCTTTCTGCCCATATCTCAGAAAGGTCTTGATTAATACATGCAAGGAACTTGAAGTTGATTTTTGTGATAGAGGAGTTTACCTATCCACAGAGGGACCCAGACTAGAAACGAAGGCAGAAATTAGATTGTTCTCAAATTATGCAGATATAGTGGGGATGACTCTGGTTCCCGAGGTTGTGCTCGCAAGAGAGAAGGAGATGTGCTATGGAGCTATATGTCTGGTATGCAATATGGCTTCTGGCATACAAGGTTCTTTATCTGCTGAAGAGATCAAGAGATTCTTCAATGAGAAAAAGAAGATCGTATCTGATATTCTAGGGCTTGCGATATCAAAAATTGAAGATAAGAGAGACTGTAGATGTAGAGAAGCTTTGAAGGAGGCAAGATTATGAAAGAATTTGAGATAATTGAGCATACTGCAGACGTTGGTATAAGAGCATATGGTAAAAGTCTAGCAGAGTGTTTCGAGAATGCTGCAAAAGGTATGTTCGCAATAATAACTGATGGCTCTAAAATAGATTCTATAGGAGAATACAGGATAGAGTTGAAATCAAACACTCTTGAGGAGTTGCTGGTTGACTGGTTATCTGAGCTTTTATTCCTTAATAGCGCCTATAATCTGGTATTTGGTGAATTTAAGGTTAATCTTGATGAAGAGGATGCAAAGTTGAGTGCCGATGTTTTTGGAGAAGAATACAAGAGAGAGAAACATGGGTATGGTGTGGAAATAAAGGCTGTAACTTACCACATGCTAGAGATAAAGAAAGGTTCTCCATGCGAGGTACAGGTGTTGTTTGATATATGAAAGGGAGTTATGTCTTGATAATCAAGCTGGATGAAAATAAGAATATCAAGGTTGGAAGTTTAGGAAAGGTAAATTTCAGAAGAGGATACTATCTGTACGTCGGCTCCGCCTTGAATGGATTGGAGAAACGAATAAGAAGACATCTCTCGAAAAATAAGAAGATACATTGGCATATAGATTATCTGTTGATGGAAGGAGATGTAGTAGATGTGTATATTAAGATTGGTAATACAAAGGAGGAGTGTGAGATTGCCAGGCGTTTTTCTGAGAAATATCCTTCCATAGAAGGTTTTGGGTCATCTGATTGCAAATGCAGGAGTCATCTCTTCTTCTCTGATGATAAAGAGGGTTTGATCGAGTTGGTAAAGTCTATTGGTATGTTTGCATTTAGATAGTTTTTGATTCAAAAATTATAAAGTATTCTAAGAATTTGTAAAACATGGATGAAACTAGAAAAAGGAATGGAAAAGGAGATCTGTCTGGTATACTCTACATTTGGAAGTTTTGAAGATGCAAAAAGGGTTGGAAAGATACTTGTAGAGGAAAGATTGGCTGCATGCGTGAATGTGATTCCAAAGATATTTTCGACGTACTGGTGGGAAGGGAAGGTGGAAGAGGATGAAGAATCTCTAATGATAGCAAAAACACTGATAGACAAATCCGATGAGGTTGTAAAAAGGATAAAAGAGTTGCATCCTTATGAATTGCCCGCCATTTTGGTAATACCTATCCATGGAGGTTTGAAGGACTTTGTTGACTACATCAGAGAGGAAGTAGATGGATCATGATAGGAGATAAAGAGAAAAGGAAGTTTGTCTGCCTGTTATCTACAGGAATAGACTCTCCTGTATCTGCTTATTTGATGGGCAGATATGCTGATATCATTCTTGTACATGCCTACAATTATCCATTCATAGAAAGCATAGATAAAGAGATTGCACTAAAGATTGCAAGAAGATTGCACAACCTCAATAAAAACATATCCAAGCTGTACATTATTCCGCACGGGGAAATTCTACGAGAGATTAAAAGGAAGGTGAAAGAGGGTTTAACTTGTGTGATGTGTAAGAGGTTTATGCTGAAGTATGGTAGAGAGATAGCTAAGATGGAAGGGGCGGAAGCAATAATTACCGGTGATTCCTTGGGTCAGGTTGCTTCACAAACGTTAGATAACATATTTGTAGAGCAATATGGATTGAGATTTCCCGTTTTGAGACCCCTGATAGGTTTTGATAAGGATGAGGTGGTGAGGATAGCAAGAAGGATAGGAACTTACGATATCTCCATCGAAGAGAATCTGCAATGCAAAGCTACGCCTAGACGACCAACAACGAGGGCTAAGGTAGAGATGGTATTGAATATAGAGAAAGAACTGAATGCAAAAGCTCTCTTAAAAAAGGCGGTAAGCAAAGCCGAGATTATCTCATTATAGTCCTGCAAAATAGAGGATAAATCCTATAATCAGCCCAATCGCTAAATTCACGATCTTCATCAGTATAGCATCTTTTATTGTATATGAAAATAATGGAAGCATCCCATGTCCATCCTGAACTATTGAACTTGTGAGCAAAACGGAAAATGGAATGAGGTGCTGACCATACATCATTGCAAAGACCATATGGGGACCGGACTCTGGTATCATCCCAACAAGAGCGCTTATTATAAGTACAAGATTCATATTGGATTGTATAAAGGTCCGTATTTCAGATGTTGATATAAAAGCATTCACGATTATCAATGCACCAAATGTCCAGAGAAAAACTCTCCATATATGCTTTTTTGCTATATGGCCAACTATATGCTCTCTAAAGTGGTGATCAGAAGAAAATATAGAAATGAGCGACATGGATATACACACCAGCAAGAAGATTATCCTTTCAACATTGAATCCTTCTGGACCAAAGGCACCTATGATATTGAAAATGATTATCAGCGCAAATATTAGGAATAAAATTGCTCTGCCTACAGAAAATCTTGGTCTTCTGGAAAATATCTTCTCTATCTTTTCATCATGGTACTCTTGCAGTAGGCACTCTTTACATACTTTTATCCTGAATTTCTTGATAATTTTATCAGTTAAAATTCCAGATATTATCCCTATGACGAATAAAATCAAAAATAGTATAATGGCATCTCTAGGGAATAAAGTGAGCATAACAAATGCCTCATCGCCTGATGTAGCAATCATACATGCTGTCAATGCACCAAATGTTATGATGCCATGAACATACATAGATACACTCATGAATGCGCCTAAACAACCAGGTGTAGCACCCAAAAATGACGATACAATGTACTGCTTTCTTTTGCTTTTGAGTAGGGTATCTTTTATTCTACCCTGAGTCAGAATATTTATATAGTCGACTATTATCATCATAAAGAAGACGTAGATTGTTATAACTATGGATTTACTAAGAGATTCCACAATTTTTTCTATCATTCTTTTTCGCGAAGAGGGATAAAAAGCATGGGTATTAAAGTCTTTTTATCGCGTTTTTGATAATGATTACCTGCTTTTCACTATATAAAATATCTCTCCACCCTCACATATTTCTTTGAGCAGACCTCTCTTTACCATTTCATCGATGTCACTCCAGTCCAGATTGTGTTCTTTCAGGATATGTGCAAGGAGAGATCTCCTTATTGGATGAACCTCTGCAAGTTTAAGAATTTCCAACTTGGATTTTTCCTTATCCACTGTGGAACCTCCTCATGAAAAAGTTCTTTCCACGATACCTAATTACTTTGAGCTTTTTATCTTTAACCAGTTTATCGATAATCTCTTTAGATGCTCTCAACCTATTTAAAAGCTCCATCATTATATCTTCTCTTAACGGATGAACCGAGGCTATGCTGAGAATCTCTTTTTC
>CAZGUO010000014.1:10205-12094 GCA_964529185.1 uncultured Thermoplasmatales archaeon | reverse complement strand
CCTCTTATACCCATACATCTCGGATCGGGTCACGGCTCAGCATACTCCCTGGCTGACCACGACTCGTTTATTCTTCTGCTTGGTACAACTCTCTACTTCTTTATTCTGAGGAGTTTGCATGAAAGTGATATCAAAAAATCGATGATATTTGCAGGGATGGCAGGAGTTTTTCTTGGTATGGAAGTTCTCTCATGGGCTGGGGCGTACTTCTACTTCGCCTTCCTTGCACTTTATTTTGTTGTTCTCATGTTTGTTGATATAATTAGATACAATGCAAATACCAAAAATTTCGTTACAGCAGTGATAACGATGTTTGGAGGACTGACTGTTGGATTGCCTTCACTCATGGCAAAAGGGAATATAGACTATATGATTGCCTTTACTTGCTTAGCTGTACTGCTCTTTGGTATAATATATCTCTTTCTCTCAAAGAAAAAGCTACCCTGGCTAATAACGGTACCATCCATCCTTGGGTTAGGATTAGTAGCTCTGGGAGTACTTTACATTGTAAAGGATTCCTCCAATCCTGCTCTGTATCCTCTTGTTAGATTCGCGAACCACATATTTGGAGGATTAGCCTATGTTCAGAAGAGTAAGGTATATCTAACCATTGCAGAAGCAGCAACGTTTGGCATAAGCAGAACCATAATGTCCTTCGGTCCTGCTCTGTATTTAATGGGATGGTTTGGTTTCTTGTATCTCATAATTTGGAAGAGGCTTATAAGGAGATGGGATGCTGTATCGCTGTTCATTACCGTATGGTTTATCGTAGAAGTTTATCTTACTGGATCGGCGGGTCGTTTCATAAACGATCTGGTTCCGCTGGTTGCATTTCTTGCAGCCGGTGTGATATGGGCGCTAATAGAGAAATTGAACTTCAAACAGATGGCAAGATCTCTGCGAAACCTCAGAGATATAAGAGGTTTGAAAAAAGCCATCAAAATATCCCATATCTTGGGTATAATTTTCATAGCGTTTGCTATAGTGATACCAAACTCTTTCCTATCGTTAGACGCAGCTATACCTTCTGCAGAGAAAAGAGAGATATTTGGAAAAGATTACCAAGGAGCGTTTGGTCTATCTTTGCATACAGAAAAATACTGGGAAGATGCATTCAGATGGCTCAGGGGACAGGATAGAGAGGAGAAGGAAGAGAATAGACCCGCCTTCATATCATGGTGGGACTATGGATTCTACTGCGCTGCGATGGGAGAGCATCCAACAGTTGCGGATAACTTCCAGAGTGGTATCGAAGCTGCAGGAAACTTCCACACATCACAAAGCGAAAAGGAAGCGATTGCGGTTCTGATAGTTAGGTTGGCTGAAGGAGACATGGCAAAGAATAATGGGAAACTAACCCAAGGTGTAAAGGATGTGTTTACCAAATACCTTGGGAACAACTCAACCAAACTCGTGGACATACTGGAGGATCCCATACATCATAGAAATTCATCAAACTCATCGTATGGGAAGATCATAGGAGAGGAGTATGGTGGAAAGAAGTACAGGGTGAGAGAGAAGAATGCGATGTACCATGATGCCGTGAAGTTCCTAACAGATCTTTTGAGTGAGGAACAGATAGTCATGCTGTATAGAGATCTCCAGATTAAGACAGGATGGAGCATAAGATATTATGGAGTTGAAGGATATGATGTAAACATATTCAACATCTTTACCTTCCTATCAGACAAAGGAGTTTTTGGGTTTGAAACAAGTGAGGATGACTACTTCAAATTATTCTATATTGCATCTAAACAAGGTAGAGTTTTTACACCAAAGGAAGTTGAAGATACATACAAGAATTACTCTAGAGAGGAGATAGAGAAATATTTTGGTCGTTTTATACCATACATCAAGAGAAAGGATCCATTCTATAGATCCATGGTTTA
>CAZGUO010000014.1:0-10105 GCA_964529185.1 uncultured Thermoplasmatales archaeon | reverse complement strand
ACCAAATCGCTTTACTTCCACAGAGGTGGGCTGTGCCTTGGTATGCCTGCCGTCGTTATAGCCAAATATTATGAAGGAGCAAGAATAAATGGCACGGTAAAGTGTATGAATAAACCCATGTCCTTTGTAATCGTTACAGTTAGAGATGACTTCAGACAAACTCTGCAAACAAAACTTGCAAATGGCAGGATAATAAACAGAACCATAGAAAAGACACCACACGATGTCACATTTACAGATACAAATGGAAACTTCAGCCTAATAGCTCCCGCCGGTAATATAACAATATCTGTAGAGGTAGCTCTAGATCAGTATCACAGGTACATGTTGAAAGAGATAACATTCAATTCAACAACAGATCCGAATCTCTATCCAATATCTGAAGAAGAGGCTATGCGAAAGCCAGGTGTTGATTACAATAGAACCATAAACATAACCATAGAACCAGCAAATCTCACGGGCGTAGTATACAAGGATGTCAATGGAAATGGAAGCTATGATAAAGGCATAGATCAACCTCTTTCGAATGTTGAAATAAGATTGGTGAATAGAATTACAGGAGAAAATCACATTTCTCTTACAAACTCATCCGGATACTATCGCATATCCAACATATTCCCTGGCATTTATGAGATAACCGCATACAACCAATCATTTGAGATCCACAATAACTCTATTGTCTTCCTTGCGCCCGGTAAAAACTATTACAACATAACCGAGCCGAAGCCAGCAGGAGTCAAGGGAGTTGTGTACTATGACAGAAATGGAAATGGAAGTTACGATAAAGGGGAAGAGATGAAAGGAGTAAATGTAAAGATCATCTACACCAGAACGAACACAACCGTATCAACTATGATAACGAATGAAACTGGATACTATGAGTTTGTAGATCTTGTGCCTGGAAAGTACAGATTGAATGCAACCTTGACAAACTCTTCAACAGGAAATCTTGCCTATGTTGCCGATGTTGAAGTAGAGCTGGAAGAGAATGAGACGTTAGAAAAGGATATTGAGCTGAGTCTTGCCAAGATAAAGGTATCGGGCTATACACTCTCTAATGGTACTCCTATGGACAATGTAACCATAGATTTCATACCGTCTGGAGATGTTGAAAACAATACCGCACAGTCCAGTTACGTAAAATCCAATGAGACCGGATACTTTGAGGTTTACCTAACACCAGGAGTATATAATGTTTCAGCGCACAAGCAGGAACTAATAAATGAGACAAATACAACCCTAAGCTACAGATATGAAGGCAGAATAGAAATCAAGATAGCCCAATCCCCAGTAACAGACTACAACATAGCTTTGACAAGAGAGGAGTGATACCTTTTTAATCACCAAGTCCATTCAATCAGCAATGCTCTCGAAGGAGGAAGGCGAAAAGGCAGTTAAATTTGCTAGAGAGGTTATCGAAAGCTACGTTAGGGGAAAAGAGTTGAAAGATGAAGAGCTTGGTGAAAAATTCAGAGAAAAGTCTGGAGCATTTGTTACAATTCTGACATATCCAGATAGAGATCTGAGAGGATGTATAGGTATACCTGAACCCATCTATGACCTGAAGACTTCCATAGTAGAGTCTGCTAGATCCGCAACTAGAGATCCCAGGTTTCCTCCTCTGAAAGAGAGCGAACTGCCAAAGGTAATCATAGAGGTAACGATACTTACCCCACCCAGGCTTGTAGAGGTAAAGAATCCGAGAGAGTATCTCGAGAAGATAAAGGTAGGGAGAGACGGTCTCATTGCAGAAAAAGGCTTCTATAGAGGATTACTTTTGCCGCAGGTTCCAGTTGAGTGGGACTGGGATGTTGAGGAGTTTTTATCCCAGACATGCATTAAGGCGGGTTTACCTCCAGACGCCTGGATAGATGAGGATACAAAGATATATAGTTTCCAGGGACAGATATTTGCTGAAAAGGAGCCTTACGGAGATGTGGAGGAGAGGAAGATAAGTGGAGAAGGTAATTGAAGGCAGAGCCTATGTAAATGGAGAAATCTTGGAGTGCTGTATTGGAATAGAGAAGGGAAAGATAATATCTGTGAAGAAGATACTGAACGGAGAAGAAAGGATAAGAATAAGGAGAAGTGTTATACTTCCTGCCGGGATAGATATCCACGTTCACTTCAGAGAACCCGGATACGAATACAAAGAGGATTTTTCTACAGGATCCCTATCCGCTCTCCATGGAGGGATAACCTGCGTAGCTGACATGCCGAACACAAATCCTCCAACTCTGGATCTCATTTCTTTCAAAGAAAAGCTATCTATGGCTGAAATGAAATCTTACGTTGATTTTCTCCTTTACGTTGGGGTAACGGAGAAGAATATAGAGAGACTTGATGAGATTTCCAAACTTTCCAACCTGTTGAAGGTGTATCTTGGAGAAAGCACTGGATCACTTTTCCTTGATCCCGAAAATCTGGGTAAATTGAAAGAGCTGAATGAAGAGAAGATAATCGTCTTTCACGCTGAAGATGGAAAATGCCTAGAGAAACATAAGTTTCGAGCAAGAAACTTGAAAGAATATGCAAAATCTAGATCAGCAATATGTGAGAGTGTTGCCATAAGAAGAATAGTAGAGGTTCTTGGTGATACTAAACCAAAGATCCATATAGCCCATATATCCTCGCTTGCGGGCTTAAAAGAATTGGAGCATAGACCTAATAACCTGACAGTTGGTGCAACACCCCACCATCTCTTCTTTAATGTGGAATGCGAATTTACAAGAGAAACTTTCTGCAAAGTGAATCCGCCGATAAGAGGACGAATAGATCAGGAAGGGCTTATCGATGCTTTTCTCGATGGTGCTATAGATCTGATCGAATCCGATCATGCGCCCCATAGCTTAGATGAAAAGGAGAAGGATTTTGAAGAGGCGCCTTGCGGTATACCTGGCGTTGAAACCATGTATCCAATAATGCTGTATTACTTTATTAGAAAAGGTTTGCCTTTGAGTAGATTAATCTCTGCTATATCTGAAAAGCCTGCGGATCTTCTCGGGATCAACAAAGGAAGGATAAAAGAGGGTAAAGATGCGGATCTTGCCATCTTTAACATCAAAAATGTAAAGCGAATAGATGATAGGGATTTGCATTACAAATGTGGTTTCACTCCGTTTAAAGGATTTAGAGCGATATTTCCGGAGAGGGTATTCATAAGGGGAGAGGAAGCCATCGACGGAGAAGAATGTTTGATAGAGAAGGGATTTGGTAGATATGTAGGGAGAAGAGAATGAGGGGGCTGAAACTCTTTCTGAAAGGACTATGCATGGGATCTGCAGATATAATACCAGGTATATCTGGAGGAACAATAGCTCTGATATTGGGCATCTATGAAGAACTTGTGTTTTCGATAAAATCGATAGATCTAAGGATAGTTCCTTATGGCTTTGCTGCAATATTCAAAAAAGAATACAGAAAGAAGATCAAAGAGATGTTCCTTTCCATAAGGTTTGATTTTCTAGTACCACTACTTATAGGTATAATAACAGCTTTTCTCTTACTTGCCAGAGTTATAAGCGAGTTGCTACTCTACTATAGATCCATGATATACTCCTTCTTTACAGGATTAATCCTGGCATCTGCAATAGTGATACTTTTGAGAGTTAAGAGATTCAAACCCGTCTATTTGATTCATCTTCTCGCAGGAGTTTCCTCAGCTTACCTGTTTCTCAGCTCTACGGGAATATATCTGAATCACTCTTTACCAGTAATATTTCTATCTGGAGTAGTATCGATCTGTGCCATGATACTCCCAGGAATATCCGGAGCTTTCATCATGGTGTTTCTCGGGCAATACGAGTACATGATAACAGCTCTGAGAAATCTCTATTTACCTCCTCTTGTAACCTACGTAGTTGGAGCATTTATTGGCATAGTATCGTTTTCTCACATTCTCTCCGTGCTCTTAAAGAAGTACAGAGGTGCTGTTTTGTTTTTCCTAGTTGGTCTCATGATAGGTGGTCTCAAAGTTCCTGTAAGTAAAGTAGAATCGATAAATCTATTTACAATATCATGTTTTATGGTGGGTCTGCTTCTAGTGATATTTATAGAGGCATTTGCAGTAAGGAGGAATGGAGATGGATCCAGAGCTGATAAGGCTAGCAAATGATATAGCAAACTCGATAGCTGAGAAAATAAGGGGAGAAGACAAAATCAGATTAAGAAAGAATGTGGGCATAGGAGCCGATGGAACCCCAACCAAACTTATTGATAAGGTAGCTGAGGATATAGCCATAGAAAAGATACAAGAATCTTCTCTCCCTGTCAATCTTCTGAGTGAAGAGATAGGATTTATGGATTTTGGTGGAATATACACCATAATCTTGGATCCTATAGATGGAACAAGAAATGCAATCAGAGGTATTCCCTTCTATGCGGTATCGGTAGCTGTGGGTAAAGACAGATTAAAAGATACAGAGTATGGAATAATCATAAACATACCAACTGGGGATACATTTTTTGCAGAAAAAGGGAAGGGTTCATACCTCAATAACCAGAAGATAATCTCTCCACAGAATGCACCGAAGAAACCTCTCTATTCCATAATGATGAACAAAAATCTACCAGAATTCATATTTGAGAATCATGTAAGATCATTGGGAGCTGCGTCCCTCGAGTTATCTCTCGTTGCTACTGGCGCCATAGATTGTTTTGTGTGTGCAAAAGAGTATCTTAGAGTTACAGACTTGGCAGCCGGAGCCTTGATTCTCAGGGAGGCAGGAGGATACGTTTATAATGCTGAAGGTGAGGAGCTGGACATGGATCTGGACGTTACGGAGAGGACAAGTGTTGTGGCATCGGCTGATGAGAGATTGATCTTTGAGATAATCAATGCAATCAAATAAAAAGTTATATGTCAAACCGATATTCTGCTTTGAGGAGATAATATGTGCAGGATAGATTATGTTAAGGCTAGACAGATTTTGGATTCTAGAGGCAATCCGACTGTTGAGGTTGAGGTTGGATCCGGAAAGCTTAGAGCCTTTGCATGCACCCCATCTGGAGCATCAACAGGGAGCAACGAAGCCCTGGAGTTAAGAGATAATGGCAAAGATTATCTCGGAAAATCTGTCAAGAAGGCAGTGAAGAATGTTAATGATATAATAGCGCCAAAGCTGAGGGGGATGGACTGCAGGGAACAGAGAGAGATAGATAGGATGATGATAGAATTGGATGGAACAGAGAATAAATCAAGATTGGGAGCCAATGCTATAGTCGCATGCTCCATGGCGTGCGCAAGATTGGCAGCGCTATGCAAAGGCGAAGAATTGTATGAACATCTTGGTGATGTCTTTGGATTCACTCCGAAAGTACTCCCGGTTCCTGCAATGAATGTAATAAACGGTGGCAAGCATGCAGGAAACGATCTGGATATTCAGGAGCATATGATTATGCCCGTTAATGCTAAAAGTTTCTCTGAAGCTTTGATGTACGGAACAGAGGTTTACCACGTTCTAAAAGAGAAGATTCTTTCTAAGTACGGAAGATCGTCTATAAATGTGGGAGATGAAGGTGGATACGCTCCTCCTCTAAAAGAGACTAGAGAGGCTTTTGATTTGATAGTAGAAGCTATAGAGGAGCTCGGTTATCAGAACAATGTAAAGTTGGCTTTTGATGCTGCTGCCAGCGAATTCTTTGATGGGAAGAGTTATAAGATAGGCAACAAGATACTTTCATCCGGTGAACTGGTTGATTTTTATGCAGATCTAATAGATACCTACGACATAATATCTGCAGAGGATCCTTTTGCTGAAGAAGATTGGGATGGTTTCGTTGAGTTCACAGAGAAGTTTGGAGATAAAATCCAGATAGTTGGTGATGATCTTTTTGTTACAAACATTAACAGATTGAAAAAGGGAATAGATCTGGGAGCATGTAATGCTTTGCTTCTAAAAGTAAATCAAATCGGAACGGTGAGCGAAGCCATAGATGCTGCGAAGTTGGCTTTTGATAATGGATACAGAGTGATGGTATCTCACAGATCTGGAGAGACGTGTGATGATTTTATTGCAGACTTGGCAGTAGCTATAGACTGTGGACAGATAAAAACTGGGGCACCAGCTAGAGGGGAGAGAGTTTCTAAATATAATAGGCTGTTAAAAATAGAAGAAGAAGGGGGTTTTGTTTACGGAGTGGACACCGTTCCACTCGTATAGACGTATACTGCAGCAGCGATACCCACGATTATTCCTATGATTATTCCAGGAAGTATCACTGCGAGAACTGCTTTTCCAGTAGACATCTCTTGTAACTCCCTTATACCCAATATCTCGACAATCAGCGCCCATATGCCTGCTATAATGCCTATAAATGGTATCCATCCCAGTAGTAATTGTGGTGTCATCCCATAAGCTAGCGCCTTTGTCGTCTGAGTGTATCCTTTCTTGCCACCGAGTAGGATGACAAATATATGGATTATTGCAGCCCCGATAAACAGCCCAACTATTAATAGAATTAAGAAACCTATAAACATTGTAACCGCTGCTAGCCCACCACCTGCTGCACCCATGAGAGGCATTTTCATTGGCATCATCGAGGTTATTGCTGATGACATCGTTCCCATAATTATTGCATTTAGTATAGAGAATATCACGACCAATATTACATAGTACTTTAGAACAGGTCCCAGATCTTCATCCTTGACTTTCTGGAAAGTCTCTACCGGACTTATCAAAAACCCTTTTATCTTTTCTCCAAATCCTATCTCTGCCATCTCCTCACCGATCAAGGAAAGAAAATAAGGATTTATATACTTTTTTGCACATTTGCTAAAGAGATGGCAAAAGAGGATCTTGCACCAAAAATCGTTATAAAATCTGTTAAAATGATCTTCAGGGATTTGGGATATATCGGCTTGTATCTGTTACCTTTTGCAATCAGTGTACCCACCTATATATTTACCTATGACAAAATCTCTTATCTAAGGTCATTAGCCGATATGAACAAACTCAATTTTGCAGAAATATATCAATTCGCAATATTGGCTCTTCCGATTTATCTGATAATTTGGATAATCAGTTCAATCTCAGCATCTGGGACAATAATCAAAGCATACGAAGAATTTAAAGGAAGCAGATTACCTGCTTTGTCTGCTTTGGGAGAAGGAATTAGGTTTGTTCCGAGACTAATAGGGGCAAGTATAATATCATCGGTTGTGGTATCTTCGATCGTACTCACGCCTTTCGCATTGTTGTTTCTCGGAACTTATACCAAGAATTACTCTCCGATCTTTATTCTGGTTGGCTTATCGATCACCCTTTTTCTAATTATGGGAATACTCGCGATATATCTCTCCCTTAAACTCTCTCTGTTTGCTCCCGCCTGTGTATTGAAGGATCTAGGATGCATAGACTCTCTAAAAGAAAGTTGGAGAATCACAAAAGGCAACCTTCTATTTGTGTTCATAGTTTTGATCTTCATAGCGATATTTTCTATACCCTTTGCAATATTGAACTATATACCTATAGGCATACCAATAGGCTCTCTTCTTTCTGTACTCATAATTGGACCGGTATCCAGCATAGCCTTAACACTAACATTTTTAAAATTGTCTGGAGAAATGCAGGAATTTTTCATTCATTCCTAAATCACTTACAGCTTTTTGCATTTGCGGAGGACAAAGATAGCCTTTTACACAGATAATAATACAGCATAATTATCAAAGTGCCATACATTCCCACGTAAAGGGAAATATGAGAAGGTAGGTTTGTAAATGGAAGGAGGAACATACCCATGAGAATCGCGATAAAGATCGTTAGCACTGCAATACGAAGTAAAGAAAGTTTCATCTTCACAGAGAATCCAGACAAGTAAACATACAACATCATTAAGATCATAAAAGCGGTTGACTTGATTACAAGAAGTGGAGATGGAAATGAAAGCAGTATGCCCTCAAACGAAAGGAAGGTATCTGTAATTATAAAAACAAATAGAAGGGTTACCACCAGGATGTAGGCGGTTTTGGTTTTTCTCTTGGTTGTATCTTCATCTTCCATATGCCCGTTTTGAAATTGGGTCTACATATATAAAAATTTTCTGAAGGTAAGGTTGGCCTAGTTTTTAGGAACAACACAAATCTTTTTAGTTCTCTCCCTATATCGTCCTGTGGGTGAAGGCATGAAGGTTCTGGTAACTGATAAATTGGCAGATGAGGCAATACAGCTTCTAAAGGATAACAGCTTCGAAGTCAAGTACGAAGAGCTGGATCATGATGGTTTATTAAATGAGATAGCAGACTATGATGCTCTGATAGTAAGAAGCAGAACAAAGGTCACAGCAGATATAATAGAAAAGGGAGCGTCTGGAAAGCTAAAGGTGATAGGAAGAGCGGGAATTGGAGTAGATAACATAGATGTGAAAAAGGCAACAGAGCTTGGAATCAAAGTAGTAAATGCACCTACAGGTTCTACCATTAGCGTAGCCGAGCTTGCCATTGCTCACATGTTAGCTCTTGCAAGATTCATACCAAAAGCAGATAATTCTATGAAGAGGGGAGAATGGCTAAAGAAACAACTCAAGGGAATAGAACTCCATGGCAAAACCCTTGGCTTGATAGGTTCTGGAAGAATAGCTCAGCATGTCGCAAGGATAGCAAAAGGTTTGGGTATGAATATTCTTGTATACTCTCCTCACTGTACAGATGAAAAAGCCAAAAATATGGGCGCCAGGCGTGCGACCTTGGAAGAGGTTTTGAGAGAATCTGATTTTATATCTCTTCACATACCGAAAACAGAGGAAACATACCATCTCATAGATAGAGAAAAGTTATCATTAATGAAACCAACCGCTTATCTGATAAACTGTGCAAGAGGAGGGGTCGTCGATGAGGATGCTCTCTATGAATTCCTGAAAGAGGGAAGGATAGCTGGTGCAGCAATAGATGTATTTGAGGAGGAACCACCAAAGGGGAGCAAGTTATTGGAATTGGATAATGTTATACTTACTCCTCACATTGGAGCAAATACAAAAGAAGCTCAGATCAGAGCTGGAACAATATGTGCAGAGCAGGTGATAAAGGTACTGAGAGGAGAAGAACCAGATTACTGGGTAAACAGAGAATGAGAGGGATGGATGAGATTCTAGATAAGATAGGAAATCGGATGGAAGAACTAGATGTAATTAGAGAAAAGTCTCTTTCTCTATCCAGAGATATAATACTCTCATGTAGAAAGTGTATCCAATCTGTACATAACAGAGATTTTGAGTCAGCGAAAAGATCTTTAAGCTCGGCTGGGAGGAAGCTTAGAAACCTGTACAAACTTGTAGAGAACTATTCAGAGTTGCAGAATGCTAGCTATATAGAAAATGCAACCCAAGAGTATGTTGAAGCCAAATGTGTTTACAATCTAGAGAGGGGAAAACCTCTTCCCGATCCAGACAAGATGAAGGTTTCTTATGTTTCTTTCCTGCTTGGACTATGTGATACGGTAGGTGAATTGAGAAGATTCTCTTTGGATGCCATGAAGGATGGAGACATCAACAGGGCAAGCAAGTATCTGGAGATGATGGAGAAGATCTACTCATCTATAATGAATTTCGATTATCCTCCCGCTCTAAAGAGGAAGCAAGACATAGCTAGGTCGTTGATAGAGAAAACGAAGAGTGAGCTTGCGGTTGCGAGTTGCGAGAAAAGGATACAGGATAAGATAGAAGAACTTAGGGGATTTTTAGATATGGTTGAGAAGGGTAAAGAGAAAAAAGAGAGAAAAACAGATAGGGATATTGAACTCGATATCGATAAGATCTGGAAATGATTGACTTCAAAAATCTTTAAAAAAAAGATTTGTTCTTCCCTTTAGTTGATAATGGTGCACTCTTTAGAACAAAACTTAACTGCAGAGACTCTCTTTCTATTCTTACTCACCTTGATAGCCTTCTTCACCTCGATACTGGTAGCATTTCTCACATGACTTCAAAGAAAGGATAAGATGAGCAAGTATTTTGTGATGGTGCTTGTATCTACAGCGGTATGGTCTATTATGCATGGTTTGCAGATAGTTGTTTCAGATCTTGATTTGAAATTGATCTTTTCAAAACTAACTTATCTTGGCATGACCTTGCTTCCGCCATCATGGTTTATATTTGCATCGATGTACACGAG
>CAZGUO010000013.1:0-12412 GCA_964529185.1 uncultured Thermoplasmatales archaeon | reverse complement strand
GTAGCGTTGAAATAAATCATTATGCTGGGTTGTAGAGGTAGATCATACCATACTAAAGTATTTGTTGCATCGTTGTAAATGGCGGGATAGTTGGAGCTTTCCTCTTCATATACCATACCTTCAGGTAGCTGATCCACAACATAGAGTTTGTATTCATCGATACCCTCAACAGAAGCAATTGACAGATTGATGTAACCTCTGAATTTTATCAGAACGGGACGTTGCTCCGAGATATATATCTCTGCGGAGTCTTCCCATTCTCCGGAGCTCTTGTTGAACACTTGCTTATCAACGCTTACCATATCTGTCATCTCTCCGTAGATGGCAAATATCGTCTTGTTCTCATGGAGCTCTATCTTTACCGGATCTCTTGGATCCAAATACTGAGCATCATCCTTCCTCCACCCGATAAAGCCATATCTCTCACAGATGGGTTCTGCAAAAACGCTTACCTCTGTATCCTTGTAATAAGCTGCACAGATGCCCCCTTCCTCGGTGTAGTTTATCTTTATGGGCTCCGGAGAGAGTTCTATGATCTCTCCAACAGGCAATGATGATGGATCAATGTATATCTCAAGATAAACCTCATCCTCTGTCTCGGCACTATAGGATAACGAGAATCCGGAATGCACTACAGCAATCCCGGTGTTCACTACAAGGATTGCTACAATCAAAGATATTATCCTTTCTACCTTCATCTGCAAACCTCCTTGCAATTAAAAAATTGTATTGAGTAATATAAATATTTTACTATACAAAAGTGCACAAATTAAATTCGATGGAAATCCATATAAATGCTAACATGTATGCAGATTTGATGAGAACGAAAAGAGAAGAGAAAGCAAAGGTATCTTTAACATCTGTCATAGAATCCGAAGTCGACATCCTGAAGAGGCATGTGGAGATCCTCAATCTGGTCATGAAAAACGAACCCATAGGTATAATAAAATTATCGGAGATGACGGGATATCCTCAACACATGATAAGATACTCTCTGCATGTATTGGAGCAAGAAGGCGTAATAGAGCCCTCTCCAAAAGGAGCGGTAACAACAAAGAAACTCAAGTCAGTAATAGAAAATCTAAAAAAGTCTCTTGATAATGTAAATAGAGAGATTGAGAGCATCATAGACATGTTGTCCTGATGCCTCGGTAACTCAGCCTGGGAGAGTGCACGGCTGAAGACCGTGAAGTCGAGGGTTCAAATCCCTCCCGAGGCATCATTTCCTATAAGGTGAGGAGGGAGAGGATGAGAAGAATGCGCCGATCCGGCCTGCTTTTTGTCCTTTTGATTATCTTCATCGTTTCCGGATGCATCTCTCCAAAAATCCAGTTTAGTGGAGGAACCTTTGAAGAGAAGGAGATATCCATCCCGTATGTATTTAATCTGAGCGGTGATAAAAAGTTCACCTTACTAGAGATAGACGTAAAAGAGGTAGATTATGTGGTATCAAAGGAAGAGGAGTGGTCATGGAATGAGGGATCTGTTCCTGTATATCGCGTATATTATCCGAGGGAAGGATTCATCTTTTACATAGTAAGGATCAAGATAGAGAACACTGGTGGGAAGATTTTAAACTTCTATACTGATCTACCAGAATCTTTTGAGCTTACGACGAACAACAATACTTACGGTGCTCTAAGTTTTAATCTTCTTACCGAGGAGAAAGGGTACACCTGCGTAGAGAGCAACGATACCAAATACGAGGAAAAAATTTGTAAGTATTTCTCAGAGGATATTTATCCAGGAGAGGTGAAAGAAGGAAGTGTATTCTTTGAGATAAGGGAAAATGAGAAACCTGTAGAATTGAGTTTTGTGGTAGGGTTCACAGAGTACCATGTAAAGATACAGTCAGCTAACTTCTCCTCTTCAGGTTCGGAGAGTTTCTAGCCATCTATTAATTTTTAAATATCCTACAGTAAGTACAGATCTTTCCAGAAGTGGGTTCTCCGCAGATGGAACACTCGTTCAGCCTTCCTTCCTCCTCCCTGCTGAACAGAGAAGATATATCTTCTATTGCAGATATCATCTGTTGTCTGAAATTTCTGTTCCATCTCTCTATCTCGTATAGGATGTTATACCAATTGTCTCTCTTTCTGTTGTAACTGCACTCTCTAGCTTTAAATCTGCATATGTGTTTTTTTGCGTAAGGTATATTCATCTCATCACAGAATCTCTCATTTTCTTTATTTCCGACATTGAAGAGAGGTCTTATCCTGGTTAGTAGCTTCGGGTGCGTAGAATCCACTCTTGGTTTGAAATTAGATATCCATGAATAGTTCTTTCCCACCAGATTCTTGAGAAAGAATACGATAAAATCATCCATGTTGTGACCGGTTGCGATCTTTGTTGCTCCTTTCTCTTTCGGTATCTTGTTCATCAAGTACCTTTTTACCACACCACATACACTACATATGGGTCTTGAACCCCTATAATCGAGAATATTTGGTGGTTCTACTGTTATGAGGTCTACGCCGCTCAATTCAACCTGCATCTTTATGGATTCTATAACCTCAGGAGAGTTGTCCAGATTGATGTAAAACCCCTTCACATCACAATCTATACTCCTCTTCTCAACAAACTTTCTCACAACATAAAGACAGCTTGCGCTATCTTTTCCACCACTAAGGGCAACAAATACTCTATCGCCATTCTCTATAAGTTTATTCTTCTCCATAGTTTTAAAGACCCTTTTGAGATAAGTGTCCACAAATCTGCTCATCCATTCCAGTAATGATGCAAAACTATTTAATGTAGATGCTGTTACCCCTTTAACTGGAGAGACTACTTCTCCAAAGCTATATTAGGAGGTGAGTACATATGAGATACCTAGAGATAGGACACGGCCTTCTCCAGGGCGCAGATGAGGTCAAGAGATTTGCTCATGTAAAACCCTGGAATGAGACCAGATTGCTAGAGAGGTAGAGGCTCTCCTCTACCAGAACGCCCTATGAAAAATCCACAAAATTTTATATACAGATATTTTGTTTCAAAATTTACTGGGATGCACTCAAGATAGGAGGGAGCAGATCTGTATCTAAAGGAAATAAGAATGGAGAATTTCAAGTCTTTCGGGAGAAAGGTGGTTATACCCTTTTTTCCCGGATTCACAGCCATAACAGGTCCTAACGGTTCGGGTAAGAGCAACATAGGAGATGCGATTAGATTTGTTCTGGGTCCAAAGAGTCCTAAATCAATAAGGGCTGAAAGATTAACAGATTTGATATTTAATGGTGGCAAGGATAAAAAGAAAGCAGCAAACTATTGTGAAGTATCACTTGTATTTGACAATAAGGATAGAAAATTACCGATAGATTCTGATACCGTTATACTTACAAGGAAGATAAAAAGGGCGCCGCTCAAAGATAATCCAGACAACTTTTACAGTTACTTCTATATAAATGGGAGATCTGCATCACTTACAGATTTTGTAAATCTCCTGACAAGAGCAAGAATATCTGGAGATGGGTATAACATCGTTAAGCAGGGCGACGTAACATCCCTGGTTGAGATGGGACCTGTAGAGAGAAGAAAGATAATAGACGATATAGCGGGAATAAGTGAGTTTGATAGAGATCTGGAAAGGGCGGAAAAGGAAAAAAAGGAAGTGGAGGAAAATATTCAAAGAATAAATATAATTTTAGATGAGATAAATAGACAGTTAAACCAGCTTAAAAAGGAAAGGGATGAAGCCATAAGGTACAAGGAGCTTCAAAAGAAGCTTTATGAAACTAAAGCAAAGATATCTTACAAGAAAAAACTCGACATAGAGGAGCAAATAGCAGAACTGCAAAGACAGATAGAGAGCTACAATAAAGAGAAGGAAAAGCTTGAGAGGGAAAAGCAGGAGAAGAAGAAACTCTATGAGAAATCTAAAGAAAAACTTGACGAGATAGAAAAGAAGATAGCGGAAAGTGGTGGCGAAGAGGCAAAAAGGGTAGCGGATAAGATTAACACATTGAGAACAGAGATTGCAAAGATAGAGGAGAGGATCTCTAACATAAAAGGTGTAACGAGATCGCTGGGTCAAAGAAAGATCGAGTATGAGAAGTCTTTAGAAGAGATAAACAAAGAGATAGCGGAAACGGAAAACGAAATAGAGATATTAAACAAAGAGATCGAACAAAAGCAGAAAGAAGAAAACGATGTATCTGATGAGATCAACAATATAAGGGAGAATCTAAAAGAGTCGGACAAAAAATTTATGGAGATATCAAGAGAACTCGCAAGGCTCAGGGAAGAATATGAAGACCTTACGCAGAGAAAACATGAGTTAGAGCTTGAAAAGGAGAGGTTAAACGAAAGGATAAAGAGCATAGATACGAGACTGGATGAGCTCCTGGAGAGTAAAAAGGCTTACGAGTTTGAGATAAAGGATTCAAGCTGGCGCATAGATGAAGCTAGAAAAGAACAGAGTAAGCTTATAAGAAAGAAGGAAAGCCTGGAGAAAAAACTCTTTGAAAAAAGAAAAGAAGAAGCAGAGGTAAATCAACAACTCAGAGAATTAGAGCTTGCCATAAGAAATCTCCAGAGAGAATACTCCAGGCTGAGAGCAGAGTATGAGGCAAACGAATCTCTGAGAAAAGGATATACAACAGCTGTTCTGAAGATTTTGGAGGCAAGAGATAAAGGAGAGCTTGAGGGGATACATGGAACTGTCGCGGAGCTTGCAAAGGTTGATCCAAAATATGAGGTTGCTTTGCAGGTGGCTGGTGGTCAAAGATTGCAAGCTATAATTGTAGATAACGATGAGGTTGCCGCAAAGGCTATAGAGTATCTGAGAAAGAATAACCTTGGTAGAGCCACTTTTCTGCCACTAAACAAGATGATATCTGGCAAGCCGAGAGCAAAGGCATTGCTTGCTGTAGAAGATGAAAAGAGTCATGGATTTGCCATTGATCTCATATCATTCAAAAAGGAATACGAAAGCGCATTCTGGTATGTTTTTGGAGACACCGTAGTTGTTGAGGATCTTGATACAGCCAGAAAATGGATGGGCGGAGTTAGATTGGTTACCCTTCAAGGTGATTTGATAGAAGCTAGTGGCGCGATGATAGGAGGAATCGCCGAAAAGACCATATCCTTCTCTCCAGCAGACAGGTCAAAGTTAGATGAGATCGAGGAAAAACTGAAGAAAGCGATGGAAAGTCATGATGCTCTAGCAAAGAGATTGGACGAGATAAAGAGAGAGATCGAAGGGTTGCAGAATGAAAAGAGAGAACTGGAGAGTATATCCTCGATTGATATATCTGATATCGAGGTTAAAAAGAAAGAGTTTGAAGCTAAACTTAAAGCTGTGAACAAAGAGATAGAAACCAAATCCAGAGAGAAGGAGGAGACAGAGGAAAGGATTAAAATCGTTAACGAGGAGATTGACAAGATAAAAGAAAGACTGGAAGAAATAAACAGAATAAAGGAAGAGAAAGGAAAACTTCTCTTAAAAGGGAAAAAGGAGGAGCTTGCAAAAAGGTTGGAGGAGCTTGAAAATAGATATCTCCAACTAAAAGAAGAGCTGGTTTCTCTGAACGGAAAGATAGAGACCTTACAGAAGAAAAGATCTCTCTTGGAAAACAAAAAAGCAGATCTAGAAAAAGAGGTGAAAAGGATAGAGGTGGAGGTAAAGGAGAAAGAGAGCGAAATAGAGAATCTCAAATTGAAGAAGGATCAGAGTAGAGAAGAGTTAGAGACTTTGATATCGATAGAAACCACAACAACCAGCAAATTGAAGGATTTATCCGAAAAGAAGGAGAGGATATACAGAGAGATGGTTAAGATAGAGACGGAGATTGATAAGATATCAACTAGGATGGAATCTTACGTTGATCTGATATCAAGAACAAAGTATAGACTATCTACTTTGGAGGAGGCATTGAAAGAGGCTGAAAAGGAGATCTCCAGATATGTGGATTCTCTAGACTCTATCTCCAAAGAGAAGCTACCATCCATAGAATCCTTGATGGAAACTTTAAGGGTAATTGAAGAGAATATGCGCCAGCTTGAGCCCGTAAATATGAGGGCTCTGGAAGAGTATGAACATCAAGAAGAAAGAAAGAAGAAACTAGAGGAAGATATCAAAAAACTAAGGGAACAGAAGAGAAATCTGAATAAGGTTGCAAAGGAGATAGCAAAGAAGAAGAAGGACAGATTCTATGAAGTTTTCAACGAGATCAATCAGAATTTTAAAGAGATCTATGCAAGGTTATCTGAAGGTGGAGAGGCATCCTTAGAACTAGAGAATCCAGAAGATCCGTTTGCTGGTGGTTTAAATATAAAGGTCAGACCCAGAGGAAAGAAGACCCTTAACCTATCTTCCCTTTCAGGTGGAGAGAAGAGCATGGCTTCTCTCGCTCTGATATTTGCGATTCAGAGATACGATCCTAGCCCATTCTATGTTCTTGATGAAGTCGATATGTTCTTAGATAATATCAATGCCGAAGCGGTCTCAAGAATGATAAAGGAGAACTCATCGTATGCTCAGTTTATATTGATCTCCCTAAGAAAAGTAACCCTCAAGGAAGCAGATCACATATATGGAGTAACCTTGAGGGAAGATGGCATATCTGAGATAGTGGGAACTGTGGATCTCTCATCGATAGGTCCAAAAGGTGAGATATTAACCGGAGGTAGTCGAGCTTGAGAAGAGATATCGATCAGGAGGTGCTCCAACATCTGCTTTTCCACAAGGCCATAGCAGAGTATGAAGAGGAGATATCCAGAATAGATAAATATATAGAGATGCTTCAAAAGACTCAAACCGGGGAGCATCTCGGTATAGACGATCCTTTCGATAAATCCATAGCAATAGCATTTGAGTTGGTTCTCCAGAAACATCTAAATCCTTGGGCAATAGATCTCGGTAAATTCTCAACTATGTATATTGAGAGAGCAAAGAAGGAAAAGATAGATTTGGTGGTGGCTGGAAGATTGATCTATATGGCTTGGAAGGTTCTCAACCTTCAGAGCAAGGATGCCGCCGAGAGTGCCGAGAGATTGAGATACGAGGAAGAAGAGATTGGTTGGGATGAGCTGGCTATAGATGATTGGTTATACGATGATCAGGGATTCTCCTACACCAAGATGATATCCGATAAAAACTTTACCCCACTGATAGAACCTGTCAGAAGGAAGGCGCAGAGAAGGGTCACTCTAATGGAACTGATAGAAGCCTTTGAGAAGGCAAAGAAGGAAGCTGAGGAGAGAAAGCTCATTGAAAAGATAAGGCAGGCAGAGAAAGAGAGGATACTGAATGAGGCAAAGAAGAGAATGAGAGGTGTTGTTCACGAGGAAACGATAGAGGCGGAGATAGAAAGGGTTTGGAAGAAGATAAAAAGGTTTGATGGCAGAGCTATACCAATGACCGAGTTATGTAATTTCAATGATAAAAATGAAAGAATAAATACACTGATAGCTTTACTTCATCTCGCTCATGATAAAAAGATCAAGCTGTATCAAAGGAGATTTCCATTCGGTAAGATATATGTTAAGAAGTTAACATAGGTGATAGCATGCTCAAAAAGGGCGAAGATGAAAAGGTGATAGAATCGTTGCTATTCTCTTCAAGTGAGGCTTTGTCGATAGAGGAGATGAAGGAGATCACAAATCTTAGCGCAGGGCGCATAAAGAAGGCTATAGAAAATTTGATGAGTATCTACAAATCTGAAGACAGTCCAATAGAAATTGTTAAGGCAGGAAACAAGTATAGCATGCAGTTAAAGCAGGAGTATGCTGAAAAAGCAAGAGAGGTAGCTAAACCGGAGATACCTTTTGATATTCTCAAGACTTTAGCACTAATAGCTTATCATCAACCCATAAGACAAGCTGATTTAAGAAAGATGGTTGGTCCAAAGGTTTATGATCATGTTGATTTCTTAATAGAGAAGAGATTGATTAACTCGAAGAGACTTGGAACAACTGAGTTACTCACCACTTCAAAGTACTTTCCAGAGTATTTTGGAATTGACTCAACGAGACCTGAAGAGATAAGAGAATTTTTGGCAAAGAGGATGGGGCTGAAGAGCAATAACAAAGATTAGCGGAATTTTGGATTATCTGGCTATCATTGCCCTTATCAAATCCGCAACATTCTCTGCATGATCCGCTATATCATCTACCCAATCTGCGATCTTCAAGAGATGATACTCATCCATTGGCTTCAATTTCTTTTCCATCTTGTAAATCTCCCTGGTCAATTTGTACTTTATCTGATCCGCCTCCCATTCCTTTCTGTGAACCTCATGTATCTTTTCTTTAACCATATCCCTCTCTTTGGTCACAAAGCTAGTCTCTAAGAGAATCTTAAATCTATCCATCGCCTCTTCCATAGCATTTACTGTTTCCATGACCTTTTCCATGTGTTCTATAAAGAGGGGTTTAAGTTCTTTCGGTATCTTTGTATGTCTCATCTCCAACATTTCAGCCAGATTTTCAGCATGATCTAAAATGGCATCTTGCTCTCTCAACAACCATTGGAATTGACCCTTATCTACGGGCATAAGGATTGATCTGGGGAGGTGAGCCCTTATGTTACCCTTTATCAAATCTGCCTCATGTTCAAGTTTCGAAACCTTCTTGGCAATCTCAGAAAACTTCTCAAAGTTCCCTTCATAGTAATCTTTGAGACCTTCCTTCAAAACCTCTATACATTTCTTTACCTTGTTCATGTGCTCCAGCATTCCTTCAAAAGGAGATTTTCTTCTGAGTGTACTGAATATGGGTGCTCTCACGCGATCATCCATCTTATCACCCTCCCACTATGCCTCTAAGGATTAAAAATATTACCGCAGATAAGCCTGCAGCCGCAGGAACCGTAAGAAGCCAAGATACCATGATCTTTTTGATCACGCTTAGATCCACTGCATCTAAACCCCTAGCCAAGCCAACCCCTATTACAGCCCCAACCACAGTATGAGATGTGGATATCGGCAGTCCAAGTTTTGATGCTATCAATACAGTCGTTGCTGCGCCAAAGTCTACTGAGAAGCCTCTCGTATTGGTTAATGAGGTGATTCTGTATCCTAAAGTTCTCATCACCTTGTGACCCCATGTCATACATCCCATAGCTATTCCAAGACCACCTATTGCTAGTAGAAACGTCGGAACCTCCGCCTTTGGATCTAGAATGCCTGTTGTGGCTATTGAAAATATCCCTGCAACCGGACCTATTGCATTTGCAACATCGTTTGCACCATGAGAGAAAGCAACGTAACAAGATGTTACTATCTGTAGTTTTCTGAACATTCTTTCCACGACATCATACTCATCATTTCCTTTCATCTTGATCTTTCTCAGAGCTATCATTGATACAACCATTCCAGTGATTCCACAGGCTACCGCTATAATTAATGCCTCATACAGATTTATGTTTAACATCCTACCGAGATTTGTTTTCATCAACAGGGATGAGGATATCAAGATGATTGTCAATCCTATTATTCCAGGACCTACGATTCTCGCCGCTTCAGCTGGCTTTTCCTTTTCAAATATCAACTTTACTATTCCTCTGAATACAAGGAAAGCAAGAATTGCCCCAACTATCGGAGAGAGAACCCAACTTGAGGCTACTTCCCCAAGTTTTGCCCAATTTATGCAGGACATTCCACTTTCAACCAATCCAAAACCAACGAGAGCTCCTATTACTGAATGGGTCGTGGATACAGGCATCTCTTTCCAAGTTGATAGCATGACAAATATTGATGCAGCGAGCAGAGATGAGAAAAACCCGAGAAGGATGTGAAAGTTGTTATGGATGAGAGAAGGGTCAACAATGTTTCCCTTGATCGTTTCGGTAACATGAGATCCAACAAACACCGCGCCAACAAAGTTAAGGACACCAGCTATAAGCACTGCCTGTTTGAAGGTTATAGCCTTTGCCCCCACTGCGGTTGCCATGGAGTTTGCTACATCATTGGAACCTATATTCCAAGCCATGTAAAAACCGAGGGCGCCGGCGCCCACAAGAATGGCTATTGTTATTGGGTCCACCTTCTACCTCCCCGAGTGAGGGAAACAAAAGTCGATTAAAAAGGGTTGCGATTTATATCCCCAAGTAAAGCCTCTGGGCTAAGAATCTCGGAAGACCTTTTTCCATGATTGCCTTCGCAGCTTTATCTACATCGTAGGAGACTCTTTTAAAATGTGCCTCTCTGCTTTCGGTATCAAATATCATAAAGGATGCTTTTGGATTTCCATCTCTCGGTTGACCAACAGATCCGGGATTCAGGAATATCTTTCCCTTGATTCTTTTCTCCATGGGGATATGGGTATGACCCATCACCAGCACATCAGCCTTTGCCATATCTGCTAAGGTTAAGAGTAGTTCATCTTTCGAATCTGGAAATATGTACTCGAATATCTCGTCCCTAGGGCTACCGTGGGTTATGTATATCTTGAGTTTGTCTACTTTTAGATATATGTGTGTTTCGAGACTCTCCAGAAAATCCATGTCCTCCTCAGATATCGTTCTTCTAGCGTAATTAACTCCTTCAACACCATACTCATTGAACCAACCCGTATTTCCAGTTAATGTGGCATAATCATGATTTCCCATTACCGATCCATCGATTTTCTCTTTCACCAACCTGATGCACTCTGATGGAAAGGCGTTGTATCCAACTATATCTCCACAACAGTAAATCTTGTCCACATCTTCCTTTTCCAATTCTTCCAAGACTCTCTCAAAAGCATGTATGTTAGAATGTATATCAGAGATGAAGGCTATCCTCATTATATCTCCATTTCCTCAGAGAACTTGTGTTCTCTAATTTTGCCTGGCTCGTTGATTAGATTCTCAAGATTTGCTTTCAGGGTTTGCATTACCTCGTCAAAGCTTTCCTCTATCTTTCTCCTTCTACCTATCGGGTTACAGAATGATACTATTTCTTTATACAGGAATGGATGATTTATTCCCAACTCCTGAACCTTCTCTACGGCTTTCCTTGCTAGATCATCTAACTCCATCAGGGTTTTTGCTCTCTCCTTTCTCTTTTCATAAGCTTCACTTATTGGCATGTTGAAGAACCAGTCCAACCTTTTCACTATCGATTCGTATGCAGATCCAAAGAACTTCTGTTTTTCTTCATACGCTATACCCATGGTTACAAAGTATGGAAACTCTATTGCATCGAGAACTTCGGTATCATCTTCATTAATGTTTGGCTTCTCTTTAAGGAAAATCCTGTAGACATTTAGAGCGACATAACATTTCTCTCTCAAGGTCATGGTCTTCTCGATATTGAATTCCATGAGCTCGTTTGCAAACTTATCCGGAACTATTATGCATGGTAGCTGTTCTATACCCATATTTCTTGCTGCAAGGAACCTGTGCTGTCCATCTATTATAATCAACTTTTCTTTTCCCTCTTTCCTTATGACGATCAGAGGTGCAACGAATCCAACCTTCCTCATCGATTCAGCCAATCTTTTAATGTGATATTGGGATGGTTTTCTCTGAATCTCTATAACTTCCAGTTTATCAATTGGAACCATCACCACTTCCTGTGTATAGCCGTAGAGCGGTTCCTTGATCTCCCCTATTTTTTGCATAGTATGATAAAACTAATAGAAATTATTTAAAAAATTTACTGTCATCTCAACAGAGGACTGTCAAAAAATTCTTGCCTCCAAATTGTAAAGAGTGACAAATGCAGTAATCTAGATTTCAACGCTTTCCTTTGAAGCGTTGAAAGGAAAGCGTTTCCAGAATCTCTTTAATCTCGCTTTAAGGATATTGAACCATCCCTCTATAGCGTTTCTCTCTCCAAATGTCTCATATTCATGCTTTAATCCCAATCTCTGCAGAGTCCATCTGTACCAGGGTCCTCTATCTGTCTTTATGACAGGCTTATTCTCACAGTACTTGAGAACCTCTCTAACAAACTTGATTACATCTATGGATGTCCTCCACTCAGTAACCATAACACCAACTATCTCCCAACTCTCTATATCTATAGCTGCCCAGACAGAGAAATAAATTGTGTGTCTTGATTTTGTAGCTTTTCAAGAAAAGTAAAAACTTCGTGGAGGTACAACAAAATCTACCCTCTTTAAGCTACTTTATCCAGATCCTTTTACTAACCTCGTTCCAGCCCCAATTGAGACTTTAAAAGTAAATATTGTTCCTAAAGCGTTGTATTACAGATCTTTTTGCTGACAGAAACCATATTTATGGTTGATCTTTATTTTTTGACTTTTTAGTGTTATCATATTTTACCTTCTTACTAGGGTGCTGGCAAGTTAGCAAATAATTTTATATGCTGTGTTGAACAATTAGCATGGTCGTTTAATTTTGAATGAGGAAACTTAAATTTAAAAGCCAACCGATAATTTTGTTAAGATGAAAACGGATTATTCAACGCAGTAATTTTATAGAAAACTTTAAATAATATTTTGTTGGATAAATAATACTATGATGAAA
>CAZGUO010000012.1:0-12482 GCA_964529185.1 uncultured Thermoplasmatales archaeon | reverse complement strand
AGCAGAGCATAAAGGATGAAAATATAAAGTATGCCTTGGAGGGAGGGAAACTATTGAGACCGGTTATGCTGATCCTATCTTTCAAAGCCTGCAACGGGAAAAACTACGAAAGGGCTTTGGAGTCCGCAATAGGTATAGAGCTTGCACATACTGCATCTTTAGTCCATGACGATATAATAGATGATGATAAGAGAAGAAGGGGGAAACCCGCCCTTCACGTCAAAAAGGGGTTAGGTATTGCAATACTTACGGGACACAAAATGATAAATGAAGCCTTTAGGATAGCTCTAAAGCACGGTAAGAAAAATGCCTTTATATTTTTGAATACATGGAACGAGACCCTAGAAGGAGAATTGAAGGACATCTCTCTAACCTCTCGACTGTTAGAACATATAGAGAGAGGGAACTTACGCAAGTTGATTAACGAATATTTCAAAGTGATAGATCTCAAAACCGCCTCACTGTTCTCGGCAGCCTGCAAGGCAGGAGCAATAGAGGCGGGCGCTCCACAAAAGTTAGTCGATTTATTGGCAAAATATGGAAGAAGTGTAGGCATATCTTATCAATTGGCGGATGATTTTGTAGATATAATCAACAACGGTAAGTTTGATGAAGGATTGATCTTGCCTCTTGTTAAGATCTATGGAAGAAATAAAGAAGTGGCAAAGATCATCAGAGAAAATCAGGATTTGCTTTTAGACTTTTTGATCGAGAGGGAGGATGATCTGAAAGGGATATATCTTGAAGAGATTAGAAAGCATGTTGAAAGCGCAGAATCGCTTGCATCCTCAGAGATGATAGAGGATGGACCTTTCAAAGACATGCTTGTAGAGGCGCCTCGATATGTGGTAAACAAGATGCTTGAGGAAGTTGGAGTGGTGGTATGAGTAAGTTTGGAGAGAAGGGGATGTTATCTCCTTTCACCATATTCACCTCTCTTCTGACGGGTGGTTTCTTTCCATTACTCGGTTCTTTCTTTGCTTGCCTTTTTATATCTGGGATATACTTAGAAGGAGTTGTGCTGACATTTGTAGGGGGTTTTGTAGCCCATTATTTCTTAGCCCATTCCATCCATGATCTATATCACCGCAAGATAGAGGAGAGAGCAACGCTGAGTGAAAGATCTCTAAAGATCATTCTTCTCGTCTCATCTGCCTTCCTACTAGCTATAGCTATATACCTGACTTTAAAATGCGGTTGGCCTGTCTTCGTCTTTTCAGTTATAGGGGCAGTAGTGTGCATGTATGCTGAAGGATTATTACATCATGAATCTCAGATGGCTTTTGGTGCCATGTTTCTGGTTCTGGGATCTTTCTATGTTCAGGTAGGCTATCCAGATGGGATTGAAGGAGCGATGGGTATAGGTGTGAAGCCGTGGATAGAAGCGATCTTGCTATCTCTGTTTGCATTCTTCAGTCAGTATGGATGGTTGTTATTTTACAGACTCGATGATTATGGGTGGAGTGTTGCGATGAAGAACAAGAGTATAGTGCTGGCAAAGATCGGTCTCATTTTCCTTGTACTGGTTTTCATGGTCTACGCTCTGCTCTGACTCCCAATGAAATAGATTTATATACCCATATATCTATTTTATTTGGGTGGTGGTTTATGAAGAAGTGGTTGTCTGTGATTGCTTTCTCCATACTGCTTGTGTTGGCAATCCCTTTGTCCCAGGGAGTTGCCGTAGAAAGTAAAACAGATCTCAAACCAGCAGGATCTGTGCAAGGTATACTGTGCTACATACACTCAGAAGGGAAAGTAAAGGATGCCAAAAATATCACTTGCTGGAAGGGCATATTCTACTTTGACTATAACCACCTGCGGTTGGAGTACACTACGGGATATACAGAAATAGGTTTTCCGTTTTTCTTCCCGATAATGAATGTGGAGGTAGACGGACAACGAACCCTAGATGTCTGGTTCTTCAAGGGCAATCTTACAATCAGCGGAGGATATGTTACAGTTGATGGATTTGCGATTCTAGCATACTGTGGTTAGGTCTGAGAAGACTATTTCCTTCCTAATTTTCTTTCTTTTCTCTTCCAGTCGAAATCTGGATCATCCTCCTTCTTCAGCATCCCTCCAAAATATTTCCTGTTTAGTGATTTTATAGTTCCAGAGGTTCCTATGGTCTCTATCCTCACATTTTCTCCGTTTATCTTCTCTATAGACCTTAGTAGCTCTATGACCTCATCTTTGTAAAGATGGTAGCAATGTACCATTCCCTTATTTTCCTTGTATCTGGTTAACCTCAAACCAGTCTCTCTTACTCTCTCACCAAAAACCTCGATAGCCTTTCTTTTGATAGCCTTCTTTACATCCTCCCTATCAAACACTCTTCTCGAATCTACTATGATGAAACCGATGTATCTATGTCTCTTTTTTCTATTCCGATTCGATGCGTGGCGCAAGTAGATATGTGGCGCGTGCATTCTTATCAGCAAACTCGAATTCAAGCTTTACTGGGTTATCATTTCCCAGATATATAGTTAAGGGGTCATCTCCCTTAACTGGTTTTATCATACTGCTAAAGTAGTCGATCGAGAAGAGGCTCCTACACTTTTCTGGGGCGTTTAGCTCTATCAAAAGGTCTTTTGGAAGTTTTAGGTTTACCGTGTCCGTATCACCTTCAGCAAACAGCTCAAAAGCATCTTGGGTAGCAAGTAGCGCTACATGATCGGATACCGCCTCAGATGCCTTTACTCCCTGATGTAATTCGGATGCTTTCAAGGTTATCTTAGCTGGAAGATTCAGACTCGGTACCCTTGGTTCGGTCATTCCAGTAGTGTCTATCAGTCCTATCCTTCTAACCAGATTGCCTATCTTGACTATTAACTTGTTTGAGGACTCATCGAATTCTAACGATACTGTATCATTGGAACTTGCAAGTTTCATTATGCTTCCCAGTTTATCCAAATCTATCCCTATCTCTAGCTCATCAGCCTTGTATTCATCAAACGCCGATGCTTTTATCTCCAGATCAACCATCGCCACGTGTGCAGGATCTACAGCTCTCAAACTTATACCAGTAGGCGTTATATTTAGCTTCACCTCGTTGACAAGCGGAGACACGATGTCTATCATTTTCTTAAGGATTTCTGCTCTTATCTTTGCCTGAAACATCTTTCTCCTCCTCGCAAAAACTTACTAGGGATAATACAGTCTGTGTTTATAATGATGACGGTCTTTTGACTCTGAAAATGGGCTCGGAGGGATTTGAACCCTCGACCTCCGCCTCGTCAAGGCGACGTCATAACCCCTAGACTACGAGCCCGGCGAAATCAAGATACAATTTTCTCTTTTAAATCTATTTCTACATCTCATCTTCCATACCAGTAAATCGTTGGTAGTATAACGGATGCGATCAGGATATCAAGGAGGGCAAGATCGAATCTACCAATGAGTATAGCGGTGAACAATGAGATTATATAAAATCCTGATATTGCGAGTAGTGGAAAGATGCTATCAAACATCTCAACTAAGGTTTTTTTCATCTTTACACCCTCAACAGAAACATCACATACACCGTTGTATATGATATCACCAAAACAGCTACAGCAAGCAGAGGGATTGCGAGGATAGATATCAAAAACTTTGTTTTTAAAGTGTAAACAGATCTTTCTAGATAACCCTGAAACATTATAAACAGAGAGATTGTGTAAAACCAATTTATAAAGTTTATAACAGGTACACCGTAGAATGTTGTCGCAATGGGATAACCAAAGAATATGGGTTCCCAATACCATAAACCGTATGCAAATGCAATGGGATCGAGGGGCAGATCTATCGTAATACCTATCAATCCAGAAAGCACGCCTCTGCCAATGATAGACAAGCTACAATTGATCTTCCTTGAGATGAAAAATAAAGCGTAATTAACCACACACCACCCAGCAACCACAGCCAACATACTTCCATAAGGTCCAACCTTTATCCAAGCATTCTGATTGTATGAGCTGAAAGGCAATTCTAGTAACAGCCCATATAGGAAGCAGGATGGAAAAAAGATGATGGTCTGCTCTTTACCATAAACCCTTAAGCTGTGAACTATGGACATAGATAAAGCGACAAATCCCAAGACCTCAAATACATGTAAAAGAATCCAATTATCCAGTCCAAAGGTTTCGCTTGACGGCGCCGGCGTGGGTATTAATTTTAATCCTACCACTAGCATCGATATTGTAATGATTGCGATCAGAATCAGAATGATCGTTGATCCTTGGAAACGACTTGCGTACTGTTCTCTGTTCACTCTATGCATCTGCTACCTCCAAGTTATCAACATTAACAGCATTCGTTTTTTGGATTTTTAAGGTTTCCGAAACTTTATAATATAGACTTGGTACATTTTTGGATAATGAATCCTTTGCTCAATCCCTTAACTCTGTGCAGAGTTATAAACAGCTACATGACAGATGCAAACAGGATATGGAGATGTTCTAGGGAGGGACTGGAAAGGTACAGAGATAGAGCATTCAGAAGGGTATTAAAGAGAGCGTTATCCACTCCCATGTATGAGGAGAAATACAGAAACATAGATGCCAGCGAAATCAAAGGTATAAAGGATAAAGAGATGCTCCCAGTAGTTACGAAGGATGATTTTAGAAAAGCTTTTCCAGATGGACTCATTCCTCGCGGTACGAAAAAAGAGAAATATACGACGATCTCCACTTCGGGATCAACGGGTAAACCCGTCACGATATTTATTGAACCGATTTACATGTATAAAAGTCTGATCTTTTATACTAGGGCATTAAGAGAATATGGTCTTAGTTGGAGAAAGGACAGGTTAGCTTTCATAGTGGATCTCTCTCCGGGGAGTGGTGAAGATGAGTTCTTTGGTAGATCTGCTATACCAAGCATTAACAGATTGATGCCTTTAAGGAATATTCGTGTATATCATATAGGAGATGATCCTGAAAAGATAATGGAGGATTTGAACAGATTTAAGCCAAAACTGATAGGAGGATATCCAGATATACTAAAGATACTGGCTATATTGAAAGAGAAGGGTAAAGGAGATAACGTAAAGCCAGAGTATATTGCATCATCTGGAGCGATATTGGATAGATATTCTAGAGAACGTTTGGAAGAAACCTTTGGTGCAAGAGTTTTTGAAACGTATGGAGCAACGGAATGTAGTCCCATGGCTATAGAATGCAAGGAGGGGAATATGCATATACAGAGCGATGTGGTGGATATAGAGTTCTGGAATGGAAAGGGAGAAAAGGCGTCGCCAGGAGAATTGGCCGAGATCGTTATAACATCGCTCATAGAGGGAGGGACACCGGTTATAAGATACGATGGGATAAAAGACCTGCTAGTTCCATCAGATATAGAATGTGAATGTGGTATGAATACTCCTGTAATAGATAGGATTGAAGGAAGGAAGGTGGATGTAATAGTCCTTCCGGACGGTAAGATGATACCCCCTCTGTCTGTAACTGGCATACCGTATCACGTTATGTCTGATGAAGGTTCTAAGATAATAGAACAGTTCCAGATCATACAGGAGAAAGTAGATAAGGTAAACGTATTGGTAGTATTCCGGGAATGTGATGACAAGAGGAAGGAAAGAATAAAATCTAGACTCAGGGAAGCTTTTTCAGAAGCGCTAAAAGATGTAGATGTTGAGGTAAAAGAGGTGAGTGAAATAAAAACCAATAGGAAAAATGGGTTAGCAACTCCGCCTCCAGTAGTTGTATCGAAGGTGAGGAAGGATTAAGATGAGGATACTGCTGGTGGAACCAAAGCTGGAACATGGAATAGTGACATACAAAGACAGACTCAAGCCCGTATCCATAATATATGGAAATCCCTCACTGACCCTTCCAATGGTTGCCGCGGTAACGCCTAGAGAGCATGAAGTGAAGATAGTAAATGAGAACTATGAAAAACTCAAGATAACGGATGAGTGGGATCTTGTTGGTATATCCGTGCTTACTATAACAGCATATAGAGCCTATGAGATAGCAGATAGATTTAGAGAACTGGGAGTGAAGGTTGTACTTGGAGGATATCACGTATCTGCCCTTCCAGAAGAAGCAAAACAGCATGCAGATGCAGTAGTTATAGGTGAAGCGGAGAATCTCTGGCCAAAGCTATTGGAAGATTTCAAAAAAGGTAAACTCAAGGAGGTGTATTCATCTGAAGAAAAACCTGATCTATCAAAAATACCCCATCCCAGAAGAGATCTCTACTACAACTTCTTATCTGGAGCTATTCAAACTACGAGAGGATGTCCCGTTGGATGTGAATTTTGCCCAACATCCCAGCTTCTTGGGAAAAAGGTTAGAAAACGCCCTATAAAAGATGTTATCGAGGAGCTGAAATCGATTCCCAACAAGGTTGTAATATTTAGAGATGCAAGTTTAACATTGGATATTGATTACTCGAAAGCTCTTTTCAGAGCCATGAGGGGACTAGGTAAGAAATGGATTGCGAACGGAAACATAAATGTGCTTGGAAGAGATGAGGAATTTTTAAGGCTTGCAAAGGAATCGGGATGTATCCAATGGTTTGTTGGCTTTGAATCCATTTCGAAAGAAGCACTGAGAAAGATACACAAACTGACAAACGTAAATGCTGTTGAGAAATATGGAGAGTATGTTAGAAGGATACAAAAGCATGGCATGGCTGTGGTTGGCGGAATAATATTTGGATTCGATGAAGATACGCCTGATGTGTTTGAAAATACATACAAAGCTGTTGAGGAATGGCAGGTTGATGGTATAGAATTTAACATTTTGACACCTTATCCAGGAACCGCCATATACTACAGATTCGAAAGAGAAGGAAGAATATTAACAAAGGATTGGTCCAAGTATAGCCAGGCGCACGTGGTATTCAAACCAAAAAGGATGACACCCGAAGAATTGTTGGAGGGATACAGGTGGATAACGAGAAAGTTTTACTCCTTGGACAAGGTATTAAAGAGGATACTTAACTATTTTGGGTATGCCAAAGAGTATGAAAAATCGCCAGCTTTACTTTCATTACCTGCCATAAATTTCGCGATGAGGAGATATTATCTTAGGGAAGGAAGGAGGATAGAGAGGGAGTTGAGAGATGGAACTGCAATCCCTTCACAATAGGTTGCTCAGATTTCTCGAAAAGGTAGCATCTCACTCCAGGATATTAACGATGCTGTACATCTGGATTCAGGATAAAATTGTTCTTGAAGAGTTTTCCACGATCCCGAGCAAAAAGATATCCAATGTTTTGATCATAGGGTGTGGATCTATACCTAATACTGCAATAACTTTGGCAAGAGCAAAAAGATGGAATGTGGTTGGTATAGACAGAGATAAAGATGCTGTTATAAAGGCTAAAAGAGTTGTTAAGATGTACAAATTGGAAAATATTGATATAAAATATTTGGATGGTAAAGATGTTGATCTTGAAGGTTTTGATCTCATAATAGTTGCCCTTGGGGTGGAGCCAAAGAGGGAGATACTAAGCAGAGTTTTTAGAAAAGCGAGAAGCGGTACCTATATAGCTTGGAGAAACGCTGGATATTTTTCGATGCTGCTTGGTAGAGAAGAGATGGATATCAAGGGTCTGAAATTATTTGATAGAAGAAAAAGGAAGGATGGAACAGAGACGATCATCGTGACCAAGATTTGATCTAGATTAGAGTGACAAGATATCTATGAGTTTCATCTCTCTGAGTTGATCGGTGGCTTCCACAACCCTTCCATCAAACTTGACTAGTCCCTCCTCCTGAAAGCCACCAATTATCTTGTAAAAAATCTTTCTCTCTCCATCTAAGGCACTTTCAAACTCCTTAATATCCAATCTTCCTCTTTTTCGTAAACCTGCAAGTAACATTATGAGAGAAATCAGGGCAACATCTCTAGCTATCGATCTCTCAGTAATCGCTTCTTCTTCGTTTGCACCTTGAGTTGATTCTTCTAGTTTAAGACCAAACAGATTCATTCCATCTAAGATCAATTCCCCAATCCAAGTAAGCCTATACATCTCATCATCTTTCATTATAATGTACAAATCCCTCAGTATAGCCAAAGATCTATTTAGAGTTGCCACCGGCAATCTGGTTTTGTCCTGAATATCTTTCCATTTGAGTCTTTCTTCATCTTTCAAAACAGCAAGTATTTTCAACGTATTTTCTTTAAAAAGCTTGGTAAATCTCTCTAAGGAGATATCTCTCTTCTCCTCCCCAGCCATTAAATTACGTAAAAATTTAGGTTTTATATTTAATTTTTCATCGATTCATCCGTAAGAAGAGATTGATGCAAAACTTTTAATCTGTACACGAGTTTCTACTCCCGATATGGTACTCGAGAATCTAAAGGAATCTCTAAGGGGAACAGTACAGAAGATAGCAAGTGCTGTTAGCGTAGATTCCAAACTGATAAAAGAGGTGATAAGAGATATCCAGAGGGCTCTGCTTCAGGCTGATGTGAATGTCAAGCTTGTTTTAGAGTTATCAAAGAATATAGAGAGAAGAGCTTTACAAGAAAAGCCTCCCGCAGGGATGAGCGCAAGAGAGCATGTAATAAGGATTGTTTATGATGAATTGGTGAAAATCCTAGGGACGGGGAAAACCCTGCCCCTCAAAAAACAGGTAATTCTCATGGTTGGGTTATATGGACAGGGTAAAACAACAACATGTGGAAAATTAGCTAGATATTTCAAAAGGAAAGGTCTAAGACCTGCCCTCATAGCTGGAGATGTACATAGACCTGCAGCTTACGATCAGTTGAAGCAGATAGCTGAGAAGGCTGAGGTCCCATTTTATGGAGACAAAGATGCAAAAGATGCGGTTGAGGTTGTCAAAAAAGGCGTTGAACATTTCAAAAGATCAGCAGATGTTATCATAGTTGACACTGCAGGCAGGCACAAGCTAGAGGAGGATCTCATAAACGAGATAAAAGATATTGAGAGAGAGATAAATGCGGATGAGAAAATCCTCGTTATTGATGCAACCATTGGACAACAAGCAAGGGATCAGGCAAAGGCATTCCACGATGCTGTTGGGATAACGGGTATAATTCTAACTAAGATGGATGGAACCGCAAAGGGAGGGGGAGCATTATCTGCGTCCGCAGAGGTTGGTGCCCCAATAGTATTTATAGGAACTGGCGAACACCTATCAGATCTCGAACCATTTGATCCAAAGGGATTCGTATCTAGGTTGTTAGGGATGGGGGATATCAGGGCTCTCCTGGAAAAAGCAGAAGAGGCTATGAAGGAAAAGGAAGCAGAAGAGGCTATTGAGAGGATAGTTTCTGGAAAATTTACTTTAAAGGATATGTATCAGCAGATAGAGATGATGAAAGGCATGGGTCCTCTACAGAAATTATCTGAGCTTCTACCATTTGGATTTTCTGGAAAGGTCAAGGATGTTGATATGGAGAAAACCCAAGATAAACTCAGGAAATTCAAATATATCATGGATTCAATGACGGAAGAGGAGTTGGAAAATCCCGAGATAATAAAGGGTTCGAGAATAAGGAGGATCGCGAGAGGGGCTGGTGTTGAAAGTAAGGATGTGAAGGAGTTGCTGAAATATTATCATCTGACAAAAAGAGCGATGAAAGGATTTGCAAACAACAGAAAATTGAGAAAAAGCCTTATGAAACAGCTCAGATTCACTTGATCATGTTCCTCCACGCTGATAAGATCATAAACAATGGAAAAACAGACGATCTCAAGAGATGCAGAAAGGATATTCTGACCATCTTATCTGTAGCTCTTGAGTCCGTAGATCCGTATCGCGTCACCTATGAATATCTGAGTAAATCTGATTTTTCCAATTATCGAGAGATATACATGCTCGCTTTTGGAAAGGCAAGCGTTGGAATGGCGCAGGCGGTATGCGATATTTTACCCTTAAAAGAAGGTGTGGTTATAACTAACGAGAAAAAGAAGGTGAAATCAAGAAATGTTAACACTTTTGTCGGAGATCATCCGATACCAACAACGAGAAATGTTATAGCAACAGAAAAAGCTATCAGTATGGTTAGAAGATGCAGGAGCGAGGATCTCCTTCTGGTATTGATATCTGGTGGTGGGTCTGCGCTATTCTGTAAACCGAGAGTACCTCTCAAGGACATGCAAGCTCTAACCGACCTCCTACTAAAATGTGGTGCAGATATAACAGAGCTCAATACCATCAGAAAACATCTATCTTTCGTAAAAGGCGGGCAACTAGCTAAACTTGCAAATTGTAAGATATTATCGTGCATAATATCTGATGTGGTTGGAGATCCTCTGGAGTTTATAGCATCCGGACCAACCGTTCCAGATACAACGACATTTGAGGATGCAAAAGATATTCTGATTAAATATGATCTCTGGGATAAAGTACCTGCATCTGTCAGGGAGATCGTAGAGAAAGGATTGAAAGGAGAGATACCTGAAACTCCAAAGCCTGGAGATGAGGTATTTAACAAGGTTGATAATGTGGTTATCGCAAACAATCTTCTGGCGTGTAAATCTGCAGAAAAGAAAGCAAAGGAGCTGGGCTATAGAGCTAAAATCTTTTCAACCACAATAACTGGAGAAGCGAGAGAGGTTGGACCTTTCTTAGTTAGGAAAGCGATGGACGAGTTAAAATCTGGAGAGATTATGATAGGCGGAGGGGAAACAACCGTCGTGGTTAAAGGGGATGGAAAGGGTGGAAGGAATCAGGAGATGGTGTTGAGTGCTGTAGAGATTTTGAGAGAGACTGAGCTTCTATTTGCATCTCTCGCAACCGATGGTATAGATGGTAACTCCGATGCTGCTGGTGCTATCGCAGATGGATATACAATGGAAAGAAGTTTCCTCAAAAGAATGAACTATAAAGACTACTTAGACAATAACGACTCCTACCACTTTTTCAAAAATCTGAATGATCTTCTCATAACAGGTCCAACAGGTACAAATGTTATGGATGTTCAACTTGTTGTACATTCATAAAAGTATATAAATACAATTCCCGTTTCTCTTTACAGAGATGGGTGGGATGCACAGGCGGAAAAGAAACTCAATCTACTCTGCACTAGTTTTATCTATCACTTCTATCAGAAGGCAAAGGAAAGGTTATATAAAACCGATCAGCATACTCATCTTGGCTGTTCTGTTGATATCATCCATACTTTATCCAAGTCTCATGGCTGAGGTATCAACAGATAGAGGTAATGGCACTAATGATAGGTATACAGTAGCTGGATCAGATGAAAGTTCTCCTACAGGAAAGGAAGATATCAACAACAATGAGGATATCACACAGAAAGATAATTTAAACGGTGACTTTACTCCTGAATCGAGTTTCTCCCAAGATGATTTGAACATTACAGATGACCATAATGAAAATGATAACTTGACGAGGAAAGAAGAGTCAAAAGATTCGAACGATCTTTCTCGAGATGAAGGTTCTCCCCCTACAGTAAATGAAGATATTCACAACAATGAGAATGCTACACGGGAAAATGATTCAGATGGAAACTTTGCTCCAGAACCGAATTTGCCACAGAAGGATTTGAATGATGCAGATAGTCAGAATGAAGATCTTGACCCGATGGAGGAAGAGACATCAAAAGATTCGAATAATCTTCCTCAAGATGAAAATGCTGAACAATCCTCCTATGTGGAGATATTGCGGGCGGTAAAGTTGGAATACTTTCAACCAGAACATGAAGACATCATTACTGGAGAACCTGTGAGATGGAAGGAGAAAGTAATAGCTAGAAACACCCTCAACGAGACGGTAAAGGGAAATCTTTCTCTCGATCTACCTGAAGGCATTTTCGATATAAAGATATATATTGGAAACGAAACGTATTACAATACATCCAAAATCTGGATTGAGCTTGGACCAAAAGAAGAAAGAGAGTTTGATGTAGAATTCTTGACACCGCCTGTTAAGATGGAGATAAAGTATGTGAACGTAACTCTTTCTTCCTTGCTACCATCTGAAGCAAAAAATATAGAGGTATATAAGAATGGTGTGCTTATCGACCATTACAACGATACGGAAAACTTCTCTGATATCACTATAGCCAGAGGAAAGAAGATAAGATTGTATCATTCCTCTCCCTTCCCATACCATAATGTAACACTGGAGATTCCTGTCGAAAGCAACAAAGTTTCTGTGGAAGGCGATGGTTCTTATCTTTTGAAAGATGGAACATTGAGATGGAATATTGGCGAGTTATCCTCTTCTGCCAATATCACCATAATGCCCGATATAAAGATATCTCAGGGGAATGTAACATTTGGCAAGCCCGTTGAGTGGGAGATGAAATGTGGCGATTTCGTTATCAGGTACTCGACTCCGGCCCCGATAAAGAGAGAATTCTTGGAAAAAAATAGTGAAAGAATTTATAGGAAAAAAATCTTCGTTTCTTCAAATTCCTCTCTGGTTTACAGGAATGTGAAGATCTGCACAAGAATACCCGAGGTAAGATACGAACTCCAGGTTTCATTCGATGATCTGGATCATCAAGGAATCTCTTACAATCTTTTAGATAGAG
>CAZGUO010000011.1:2534-12633 GCA_964529185.1 uncultured Thermoplasmatales archaeon | reverse complement strand
CAAAGAGAGAGATGGGAGGTTCAGAGTATTACAGGGTGATGGGTTTAAAAGGAGGTAAAGTACCAAGAGTAGATGTTGAGCTTTTGAAGAGAAGTATAGATGCCTTGCTTGAGCTTATATGGAATGGTAAAATAAAAAGCTGTCATGATCTAAGTGATGGCGGATTAGCTATAGCGATAGCAGAAAGCTCCATAGGTGGAGATATTGGAGTGGAGATAAGTCTAGATGGAATCAACGAAAATCTAAGAGATGATTTCAAGCTGTTCTCGGAGAGTAACACTAGGTGGATAATAGAAGTTGAGGGTAAAAACAGAGAGGAGGTTGAAAGAGTTCTTTCCCAGCATAAAGTACCTTTCCGGATGATAGGGAAAACAGTAGGGAAAGAGATAAATTTCTTGAGCAGGGGAAAGGAATTGATATCCATAGATGTGAACGAGGCTAGGAGAATATGGAGAGATACGATATGGAAATTTATGGGATAAAGAAGCTTTATATCCATGAATGCTATGCTCTATCGGATGATGAGCGAACCCTCACTGAGCCTCTGGCTATGATGAGGATCTTGAGTTCTGACAAAAACAGAGGGGATTGGTTATGGCAAAAATAACTAAGATAGAGAAAAGAGATGGAAGGATAGTTGACTTCGATCAGGAGAAGATAACAAATGCGATCTTCAAAGCGGTACTAGCGGTTGGAGGAAAGGATAGGGAAAGAGCAAAGTTTCTCTCAGATCAGGTTGTAAAGGAACTCGAGAAAAGATATGGAGAAAAGAAGATACCTACGGTAGAGGAGATCCAAGATATCGTTGAGAAGGTTTTGATAGAACATGGTCATGCCAAGACTGCTAAAGCTTACATTCTTTACAGACAGAAAAAGGCTGAGATAAGAGAGGAGAAGAAGAGGATACTGAATAAGGATAAACTAGACGATATAGACAAGAGATTTAGTGTAAATGCACTTAGAGTATTGGCATTCAGATATCTCATAAAGGATGAAGATGGAAACGTCATCGAATCTCCGAGAGAGTTGTTCCAGAGAGTAGCTATAACGATGGTTCTGCCAGAGATACTGTATGACGAGAGAATTTACAGTAAAGATGGCGGTTACAAACCCCCAATAGCCTTATCCTCTTATCTCAGCAATCTCGATGCCCTAGATAAGAAAATAAGCATAGGAAAGTATCAATTGACGAAATGGCACCTAGAGAGATTCATAGCTGCTTACGAGGAGCTTGCAAATGAAGGGAAGATGAAAGTTAGTTTCGATGAATTGATGGCGATGCTAAAAAGCGGAGCTTTTGATAAATATGAGAAACTAGCAGATAGATACTTCGATCTGATGGTAAATCAAGTCTTTCTTCCAAATACCCCAACCTTAGTAAATGCTGGAAGAAAATTAGGAATGCTCTCAGCATGTTTTACCCTAGATGTTGATGACAGCATAGAATCAATAATGGAAACCGCCAAAGAAGTAGCTTTAATACAAAAGGCAGGCGGAGGCACTGGAATAAACTTCTCCAAGATAAGACCAGAAGGAGATATAGTGAGATCAACTATGGGAAAGGCATCTGGACCAGTTTCTTTCATGAAGATAATCGATACAGTATCTGATGTGGTAAAACAGGGAGGAGTGAGAAGAGGAGCAAATATGGGCATTCTAGAGATATGGCATCCAGATGTAGAGAAATTCATATCAGCCAAAGAGAGAGAAGGAGTGTTAGAGAATTTCAATATCTCCGTTGGCATATGGGATGATTTTTGGGAATATCTGGCTAACAATGCAAACTATCCTCTCATAAATCCAAGAACAAGGAAGGTTTGGAAGGAGGTGAATGCAAATACTCTCTTCCATTCCATAGCATACCATGCCTGGCTATCTGCGGATCCAGGGGTGCTATTCTTTGACAACATAAACAGAAGAAATGTCCTAATAAATGCGAGAAATGGTCCCATAAGGGTTACAAATCCGTGTGGAGAGGAGCCTCTCTATCCCTATGAATCCTGCAACCTTGCAAGTATAAACGTTGCCAAGTTCGTTAAGATCGAGGATGGAGAAGCAAAGTTTGACTGGGATAGATTTAGAGAGGTTGTTCATCTTGTAACGAGAGCTCTTGACAATCTCATAACAATAAACAACTATCCAATAAAGGCGATAGATAAAGCGACAAAGGAGACGAGAAGGATAGGTCTGGGAATCATGGGGCTTGCGGATCTCCTCTTCAAATTAGGAATAAGATATAACTCTGAGAAAGGCTTTGAGTTCATGGGAAAATTGGCTGAGCATTTAACCTATCATGCATACGAAGAATCCATAAAACTATCTCAGGAGAGAGGTCCATTTCCTCTGTTCAACGAGAGTGATTATCCTGAAGGTAAATTACCCATAGATCTCTACTACCATAGAGAGCTGTGGACCCTCGACTGGGATAAAATAGTGAGCCAGATCAGGAAGTATGGAGTGAGAAATGCGATGGTTACTACGATGGCGCCGACAGGCTCAATATCCATGATTGCAGATACAAGTAATGGAATAGAACCAATATTTGCTCTCGTCTATGAGAAAAAAGTAACCGCAGGATCCTTCTTCTATGTTGATCCTGTATTTGAGGAGAAGCTGAAGGAGAAGGGATTATACAGCGATGAGATACTGAAGAAGATTGCAGAGAACTATGGAAGTGTCCAAGGTCTGGATGAGATACCCAAGGATATAAAGGAGGTTTTTGTAACAGCCTATGATATACACTGGTTAGATCATTTGGTTGCGCAAGCAGTCTTGCAGAGAGCTACGACAGATTCGATATCAAAAACAATAAACATGCCCAACGATGTAAGCGTTGAGGATGTTAAGCAGGCATATCTGATAGCACATGCGATGGGTTGTAAAGGAGTTACAGTCTATAGAGATGGATCAAAGAGTAAACAAGTTTTGAGCGTACCATCAAGCAAGGAGAGAAAGGTTAAGGCTAAACCTTCCAAGTTTGCGATGAAGTGGCTGAAAGAGATTTTGGAGAAGAATAAGTGGATGAAGAAGTACATAAAGATAAGCGAGGGAGAAAAAGAGATCGAAGCGAAACCTCCGATAATATCAACTGAAGATAGGCTGGAAATAGAAAAAACACCATCTAGAAAAAGCGATGAAATAGAAAGATGCCCAATGTGCGGAAGCGTATATCTGGTTCATGAAGGAAACTGTCTAGTGTGCAAGGAATGTGGATGGAATGAATGCATAATAGCATGATAGGATGAAGGGCAGAGTCATTGTTTATACTGGTGAAGCTCAAGGAAAAACCACAGCTTCCTTAGGAGTAGCACTTAGAAGTATAGCCCATAGTAAAAGAGTTGTTATAATCCAGTTCATGAAAGGAAGGAAAGATACAGGAGAATACCTTATAAAGGATGTGCTTCCGAATTATGAAATCTATCAGTTTGGAAGAAAGGATTTTGTTGATCTATCAAATCCCGATGATGAGGATAAAAGGTTGGCAAGGGAAGCAATAAACTTTGCAAAGGAAAAATTGAAGGAGAAGCCTTTCCTGTTGATCTTGGATGAGATAAACATAGCTTGTCACATAAACTTGATACCAATTGAGGATGTCATGGATCTGATAAAATCGAAACCCGAGGAAACAAACCTGATTCTAACAGGAAGATATGCTGATGAAAAGTTAATAGAGTTGGCAGATATTGTAACAGAAATGAAAGAGGTAAAAAGAGAGAGTGTAGATGCTGTTGAAGGTATAGAGTTTTGAGGGATAAGAATGAACAAAGATTTTGAGTTGGCAATAATAGGAGCAGGCGCCGCAGGATGTGCAGCAGCCATATATGCTGGAAGATCGGGAATAAAGGCTGTGGTTTTTGATAGAGGGATGGGAGGAGGATTAACCTTCACAGCTCCAAAGATAGAGAACTATCCTGGTTTTCCAGAGATATCTGGTGCAGAGTTAACAAACAAGTTTCTGGAACATGCAAAGAGGTATGCAGATTTTCATCTTGGTGAAGAGGTTAGCAATATAGAGAAAAGAGATGACGGATTTGTGGTGAAAACATCCAAAGATGATTACCTCGTTAAAGCTATAATACTAGCTACCGGTAGTAAACCGAAAAAACTCGGTGTTGAAGGTGAAGACGAATTATCTGGAAAAGGAGTAAGCTATTGTGCAACATGCGATGGATTCTTCTTTAGAGGTAAAAAAGTAGCTGTCGTTGGAGGAGGGAATACCGCTCTGTTAGATGCCATATATCTCAAGCAGATAGGCTGTAAGGATGTTTATTTGATTCATAGAAGAGACATGCTAAGGGGAGAGAAGGTTTTGCAGGAGGAAGCAAAGGAGAAAGGCGTGAAGTTTCTGTTGAATAGGGTTGTTAAAAAGATAGAAGGAAAAGAAAAGGTGGAGAAAGTCATTCTTGAGAATAAAAACAGCGGGAACGAAGAAATTCTCGAAATAGATGGACTGTTTATCGCTATTGGTGAAGATCCAGAGAATAGGTTAGCCAAAATTCTAGGATTGGAGATGGATGAATACGGTTATGTGAAGGTTGATAAAAATCAAAGAACCAGTCTTAAAGGGATATACGCTGCTGGAGATATAACTGGAGGAGTGAGACAGATAGTTACTGCATGTGCTGAAGGGGCTATTGCTGCATTAAGCTCTACAGAAGCTCTTGGAAAGAAGTATCCCTATTGATCATACTCTTCTAATTTCGCTGTACAGCTCTTCAAGCGTCTCCATATAGTCTCTCTTTCCTTCCTCTATCTCATCTATCTTTCCGTAGAGTATTCTTGTTCTCTCTTCAGAGATAAAATCACTGTAGTTTTTATTCAAAAAATAATTTACCTTCTTTCCGAGAATTGTGGGAAAGAGAAACCTCTTTCTTTCATACACATACCCTCTATCAAACAGCTTCTCTATTATGGTTGCATAGGTTGATGGTCTCCCCAGACCTCTCTCCTTCATCAGTCTTACTATGTCGGCTTGAGTGTAAGGATAACCTTCTGGAACAAATCTGGTCTCAACCTTCACTCTGAATTTACCAACAGGCAATTCTTTCTTGACCTGGATACTTCTATACAGCTCAAAGGCTTTTCCCTGAGCTTCCACTATCCTCTCTTCTTCAATTTCTCTCCCATTTACCTTGATTCTATATTTCTTGATAATAACATAAAACTCTCTACACTGGCTCGCCATAAATCTTCTGAATATGAGATCGTAAAGTGCGAGATGTTTTCTGGTTATATTTTCTGGAGAAATCACCTTCTCATAAATCATCCTCTGCACCATGTGTTTATCCCAAGATCTTGTGGGTCTTATACACTCGTGTGCACCTTCTGCTGCCTTTTCCATGCCCCATGATCTGCCTAGATAATCATCTCCCAGATACTCCTTTGCAACCCTTAAACCAAAATCACTCACTCTACTTGAGTCTGTTCTATGGTAGGTTATAAGACCATTTTCAAAGAGATCTTGCGCCAGCCTCATGGCTTCCAACGAAGATATCTTTAGTATCCTGCTTGCATCCTTCAAGAGTTCGTCTGTGGTGTATGGTGGTAAAGGATGTTTCTCTTCCTTTTTTTCTGATATCAGCTCAATCTCAACATCTGCTTCTCTTCCTATATCTCCTTCAATCTCCAACCCAATATCAGGCAGAAAACTAACCCTTCTCTTCTTTCTATACCTCTTCTCCTGCTCGATAATCCACTCCAATACAGGGGTTTGAACTCTCCCAGCTGAGAGATTTGTTCTGTTAAATACCTTCCATAATCTCTGGGACAAAACAAAGCCTATCCATCTATCCTCTATCCTCCTTACTATCTGAGCCTTTACCCTATTCAAATCAATCTCTCTGAGATTGCTCAACGCTTCCCTTATAGCTCTAGGTGTCACCTCATGGAATTCTGCTCTTTTGACATCCGCTAATGGGCTAAGAAAGTTATAGAGATCCCATGCTATCTTCTCCCCTTCAGCATCTGGATCTGTTCCCACAATAACCAGACTAACCTTTGATGCAAGCCTTCTGAGATCCTCTATTCTATCCCTTGAATCCATTATATCCTTATTTCCACACTTTGGGCATGCCCCCTCTTGAGTATACTGATAGTTGCAATTCTTGCATTTCTTTATAGATGCATAGATTGGAACAAAGCCATTGTTAACCACCTCAATCCCATGAAAGCCTCTATCTGTTGTAAGATCTACAACATGCCCAAGGCAGGCGGTAACGAGAAGTATATACCTCTCTGTAGGTATCTCATAGGCAATTATATTTCCGTAGATCTTAACGCTTGGCTTTCCGAAGAATCTAGAAATTAGTTTGGCTTTTGTTGGACTCTCGACTATAAGCAAAGCGGGTTTGATCAAATCTCGATACTCTCCTTTCACTCTACTCTTATCTATCTCTCTCTTGATCTTATCTAGATCAACATCCTTTACATGTTTTATTTCTATATCATAGTAAGATGCTCTCTTCTTGAAAGCCTCAACCAAGTCTTTATCGTTCTCAAAAATGAATGAGGCACCCTTTGTTAGTCCCCTTTCTGTCAATCTCGATGATCTACCAGATCCCTGTATGTATGTTCTTATATCTGGAAAGAGTATTTTTCCCTCGCTAATAACAAGGTCTTCACTCTTCTCCTCCTTTGAGATTTCCTTTATCAGTCTTTTTAACTCTTCAAACTTTTTAGGGTCTCTCTCTAGTTTTGGTAAAATCGGGATATACTCTCTAACCCTCTCATTCTTCTTGAATGATAATGCGATTATTCTGAGGAGTGGAGGTGTGATATTCTCATAATCTATTCTCAAAACAGGCAAACCGATGAATATAACATACCTTATCTTCTCAGGAAGATCAAGACCTCTTATAAGTGTTCCATAGTAAGATGCCGTACCAATAAGAAAATCAACCTCTCCCCGCTCAAATTTCTCATACTCGTTCTTCTTCCTAGATATGGCTATACCTATCCTGAACTCTCCTTTCAGAATCTCGTAGTATCTCTCTGCTTCTTCAGAGGTTCTAGCATATATTATACCTCCCTTCCCCATCCTTTTCATTATTTTCTTTATCTCTTCTTCCTTTTCTTCGCCAACAAATATATCATCTATGTTCCTTATAGTGAAGAAAGATGAGCCAACATCGAAATCAAGAAGCTCTCTGAAAAGTATCGTTGCTTTTCCCTTTTTAGCAGTAGCGGTTGATACCATGAGTACGCCTTTCTTCTCGCCTTCCCATTTCTTGCCAACCCTTCTAAAACCTAAAAGGGTAAGAATCTTGTCAACATTTCTTGAACCCTTCAAAATTGCATCAACATCATCAACAAATATGAAATCGAAGGTTTTGTTTTTGATCATACTGAAATTCTTGGAAAGAAACTGAGTTGTCGTTATCAGGATGTCAAAATTGTCTCTCTCCAAAATCTCTACGAACTTTTCCTTTTCCAACTTTTTCATCTTTCCGTGGTAAAATGCTACTCTTATATCTCCGTCAGAGTTTACACCCACACTCTTATTAATGGCTCTGCAAAACTTTTCTATATTCTCTAAACACTGATTTGCCAAGATTGTTGTAGGAACGAGCACATAGCTTTTTTTATTTCTGAGAGAAAAGAATAGAGAGATAATCAGACCAAACACAGTTTTTCCTATTCCCGTTGGAGCTACGGCTGCAAAGCTCTCGCCACTAGATATTCTTCTTATCCAGAATCTCTGAATCTCTCTAGGTTTTCCGATTATCTTCTCAAACAACTCTTCAATCTCTTTTTCATCCTTGGAATGATAGACGGAAGAGAGAGGAATATTTTTTGAGATGCATCTCTTTTCAGCTATTTCTTCCTCTCTGATATCTCCTCTGCACACTGGGCATAGATTTTCATAGATCACCGGTATCATGCTATCCGATTACTCTCTTTATCTCTTTAAGAACTTCTGCGGGAGTATTGACAGGAAACTTTATTTCATTAACTATCTCCTCGAAGGGTTTATCTTTGATAACCACCCCCTTTAACCTTTCCGAGAGTTGTTCTTTATCTAGAGGAAAGTCTGTTCCTCTTAATCTGGTCAAAACCTTTATTGCCCAGTCAACACCCAATACCTCTAACTCCTTCTCCTTCATTGTTATTCTTTTGTCCTTTTTCACTCTCTCGTAAGCCAGCTTGGCTATTCCTCCAGCCTTATGTTCATCTACTTTTTCTATCTCTCCCTTTATAAACTTCTCCACTTCTTGTGCATCTGCTCTGAGTATATTCTGCACAGTCTGCGGAGTCAATCCCAGATCAAACGCTATCTCCTTGTGAGTCTTCATTAATTCTTCCTTCATCACTACAGCATAGGCTGCTTCAGCCAAGCTTGGAAGCCATGTTAGATTTCTGTACTCTATCAGTTTTCTTAGACCTCCAAGTATGTTTATCGATTCATAGAACACCTGCTCAGCTAGAGCATCTACATCTATTTCTCTCACCGCTGTATTTATAACCTCCATATTTACATCACCTCCTTCCTCTTTATAAACTCTCCCAGAGGAGATATTATGTCTATAGTTCCACCCTCACTTATCTCAAAAACCCATGTTCTTGTATCATGTCCCGTTAATCTGCAACCATCTATCCTTATCGTTCTCAAAACGCTACCTATCGGTAGCTTATAAGTAGACATATCCCACTTACTCTCTATCAATTTTTTGTCCATGACAATACTTCCATCAACAATGTGAGCAACAGCGAGCCCCCCTGCGGCTTCCGCAGTCTCTGCTCCTTGGGCAGATCTTTTCTGAGATACGAACAGTGAGGTTTGCCTCCATTTCTTGAGGAAATTGAAAAACTGCCTTACAATTTGGCGTGCCATCATTTCCTTGTGTTCGTACAATCCCGTGATACTGTCTATAACGACGTTGTTTGTTCTTTTTTCTCTTATAGCATACGCCATGGTATCCATCAAAGCTCTGGGATCCTCTCTCAGTTCAGCGTTTTCCGATGCATCTATAACTATAATGTTTCTGGATATTTTATCAAAATCCAGTCCCAGGTATTCTGCTTTTGCTTTCAAAGATGTGTAAAGGAAGTTTGCAGGTGACTCTACAGTTACAAATAGAACTTTATATCCCTCACTCGCCTGATGGAGAGTGAATTGCTCGGCCAACAAACTCTTACCACTATCAGGTATTCCAGTCAAATTTATTATCGAAAGATGGGGTAATCCTCCAAGAGGTTTCCTCACTGGTTTATCTCCTTCAAACTCTATCTTCCAGAACATCTCATCTAGTTTTGTTCCTGTTGGTACCCCAAATAACTTTGGCGCCCTATCTCTGATCTCACTGAGTTCGTAGTACTTCCTCTCCTCTGTCTCTGCCACGCCACCACCTCCTATAAAAATTATTTATTTAAATAAAGTAGATGAACGGTTGTATAAATAGTTTTCTGTAATGAGCTGAGAGACTGCCGATCAAAATCTCTATATTAAAATATTGGTTGCTCGTATCCATAGCAGCGATAAGAAAACAAAAGATATAACGAAAATCAAAAAGTTCCAATCTCCATACCCAACTTTTTTATCTGAGATCTTATATTAATATGACCATAGGGTGCAAACATGCTAACCCCAATAGATCCGGACTACAGATATCCTTTGCCTATTAGAGTGTTAACACTTATTGCGATAGCTGCTCTACTGATACTCTCACCCATCCTCATCTATAATGACAGATTATGTGAATACACCGTCTCATTCTTAGCATGGCTTTTTGCCATTATAAGGGGATTGGAGCTTTACAAGTACAGCAAGAATAGAACAATCATCCATCTAGCTACAAATCTCCTGATATTCTCCACAATGAGTGCCTATCTTGGTATAGCTATTTACTGGTCCATAAAACTCATCTCGTGATATTCTCGATAATCCCCATCTCTGCTAGCTCTGCAAGACTATCGGGATGCCTATCAAAGTATTCCCTTACAGGTTTTAAGATTTCATTGATGTACTTTGCGGTAGCATTCTTGAGATCAAGAGGATGAATCTCTCCTCCAGAAAACATCTTTTCAAGCTCTGAATAAGATTTAATCTCTATATCTCCGCCAAACTTTTCTGGTCTCTCAATCTTTATTCTATCAAACTCTT
>CAZGUO010000011.1:1267-2434 GCA_964529185.1 uncultured Thermoplasmatales archaeon | reverse complement strand
TCTATATCTCCGCCAAACTTTTCTGGTCTCTCAATCTTTATTCTATCAAACTCTTGGAATATGATGAACTTCCACATCTCCATGATAGGATTACCATCTATAACCTTCTCGGGGCAGTAAGCCTTCATGATCTTCTTTTTGACAGATTCCTCATCATCATGTATAGAAATCATGGACTCGGGTTTACTTTTACTCATCTTAGCTTCCAGCGGATTCATTCTTCCCCCTGCTTGAAGACTTGATAATAGAGGTGTATGCAAGGCTACGGGTTTTTTGAGATTGAGCTTCTTTGCAGTATCTCTTGCGAGCATATGGGCATGTCTTTGATCCATACCACCATAAGCTACATCTAAATCCAGGTAAAATATATCCGCAACCTGCATCACAGGGTAAAAAAGCTTGGACAGATCTCTCTCTGCTTCCTCCTCCTTCCTGCCCATTATGTCCATCGCTCTTTTTACCCTGGCTATGGAATTTGCTTTCGCTATCTTCAGAACAAGTTTCCAGTAATTGGGATCACTAACATAATCGCTTGCATAGACAAATCTCACTTCACTCCTTCTTATCCCCATAGCCTCAAAGCAATCTTCCATATACCTGCCACACAACCTTATCTTCTCTATATCCCCTCCAAGTTTATCATTTATATAAGCATGCCAGTCTGCAAGGAGTATGTAAAACTCAAACCCACAATCTATGAAATCTCTAATCTTGTTTGCACATATCTTCCAGCCCAGATGAACCAGTCCGGAAGGCTCAAAACCTATGTATGCCTTTGGTTTCCTTTTCTCTAGAACATTTTTGAGATCATCTACCGTGACAACCTCTACAGTATTTTTTAGCAACCTTTCCAGTTTATCCATCTTACTCCCTCGAGAGTTTATCTACAACCTCATCAACTATCTCCTCAGCTCTTCCTATATAGTTTTCCGGATTAAGAGCATCTCTCAACTCTTTCTCACTAACCAATCCCTCTATTTCCTTTTCCCGTTTAAGAACCTCCAGCAGAGAGAGATTCTCCATCTGAGCCCTGATCGCACATTTCCTTACTAGCTCATGGGCTTTTTCTCTTGAAAGTCCTTTTTTCACTAGAAGCATCATAACAGATTCTGCCATAGGTATACCTTTTGATCTCTCTATGTTCTCTCTCATTTTTTCTGGAAAAAC
>CAZGUO010000011.1:0-1167 GCA_964529185.1 uncultured Thermoplasmatales archaeon | reverse complement strand
TTAGCAAGCTCTACAAGTGTGGATCTCAATTTTTTCAGCTCTTTCTCCAAGATATCTAAAGCATCTCTAAACTGCAAGGCGTTTGCAGTATCAACGATATCATAAGATGTTGCACCAAGATGCACGTACTTCTTTGCTTCTCCTTCACACACCTCAGCTAGAGCTTTGGTTAATGCCATTATGTCGTGTTTCGTTTCTTTCTCTATCTCTTTCACTCTATCCAGTGATACAAACTTGGAGTTTGCCTTCTTTGCAATCTCCTTTGCAGCATCTTCTGGAATATTTCCAACTCTGGAGTGAGCGATTGCAAGCGCTCCTTCAACCTTCAGCAAGTAGTTTAGTCGAGCCTCCTCCTGAAATAATCTTTTCATCTCTCTTCTGCCGTAGCGAAAATCGAGAGGACAGACTAACTCTGACATACAAGACTAGGAAATACCTACCTATTTAATCCCTTTTTGGTTGGAAATTAGGTTTTGCTTTCTTCTACATGTGCTGCTAAGCCAGACATAAACAGAAAGCTTTCGTTTCTGTCGCCTCTGCTCATGGATAGGTGAAGAGTAATACCCGTGAACCAGCTTACATTTACACTAACTGGATTATCTTCCTCGACAATGATCTTCTTGAATCCTTTCAAACCGAAACTCCAGATCTTTCCTTCCTCCATGCGGACTACGCCTATCGGCATGGCGATTCTGAATGGTACTAAATATGAGAGCACGATGATTGGAGAAAATATGGCGAATAGAGCTATTATTATTGCCAGTGCTGCGAGGAAGGAAGATGCGTTTTTAATAGCATTGTTGATGTATTCTATAATCTTGAGAATCACTGGGAAATAAATTATACCATATCCAACTGCGTGGAAGTAACAGAGATTATTTGATATGTCGTCATCGCTTTGGAATTCTGAAGAGAGTTTTGTTATTAGCGTCGAGATCTTCAAATCTTCTCCATCTAGTACACCAAGTTCTTCAATCTCCTTTTTGTAATTGTTCACAGCCTTAGTATCTCTTATTTCCAAAGCTTCATCTAGGAGAAGAAGTAGATTTTTCAGCTTGACAGCCTTTTCATAGTCTATAGCCTTTGAGATCTTCTCGATACCAGATATACCGACCTTGTAGATTTCCAGATTCGCTTTATGGTTATTCAAATCATTATCTGCGCTTA
>CAZGUO010000010.1:4855-12675 GCA_964529185.1 uncultured Thermoplasmatales archaeon | reverse complement strand
CTCCCTTCTTCTCCATATTGTCTGAAAAACTCCGTAGATATCCATCCACCATAAGCCAGTAGACAGCCATCTCCTACAACAGAATAGCTCAAACCAGTATTTCCTATGGTAGCTATGGCTCCACGATAGGGGAGTTTAACTAGATACCATGACAAACATTCTGGTAGAGGAACGCCAAATGTCCACATTTTTGTGTCTCTAGTCAGATTATATATGGAAAGTAGACGATATATAGGTTTAAGTAGATAATACAGAGGGAGATGCATGAGTGCAGGAATTACAGATACGTTGAACTGACTGTTATGGCAACCGTTGATAACAATCACAGGATACTTGTTGAAGTTTCTTAATCTTTTGAGTGGAAATGGGTTGAGAGGATTTAAAGAAAGAACTTCCATACCAACCACGGTGGCACGCCTCCTTCCTCCCGGAACTCCTGGTAAGTGATTTACCCAAGCATTAGGACTTCCATGACCTGATAAAAAGACAAACCCACAACCTTTATTTATTGCATTAAATACATCCCTCATTTTCCTAAATTTTCCATTTGATGTCCAGAGCTTAACTTTATCGAAATCTTCTGGCATATAACAAAGCGCTCCTCCCCTATCATCTAAGATCTTATCACCAGTTATCCACTCACTCTCATAGTACATCTCTGTATTGTTTCTCCATGCAGAAAAAACCACATTACCATCTCTATCTTCAACCCAAACATGTATGCTAGTCAAGTTTCCATAGGGTCGAGGGTCATAACATTTTCCCTTGATATGCATTGTTCCATTTTCGTATATCACATCTGCCCAGCCGGTGATATCGTTGCCAGAGACATTCAGAGAAAAATACACATCAGTTTTCCCAAGTATATCAAGATTGGATGGAGAAGTTATCTCAGCAACTGGTAGTGAAGGATAAGATTTTACCCTTTTATGATCGTCTTGATGAAATGTTATAAAGGATTCACCATCTCTGTCAAGTATCACCTTTACTTTATCTATCTCACCAGCAGTTCCATTGCTATTAAACGCTTGCGCCTTTATGGTGTATATGCCATCAGGCAACCCGCTTGTATTCCATTGAATGTCGAGATCTTCTTGGTCAAGAAAATCATCTCCAGCCACAACAACAATTTTCTTGAACCAATCTTTATCTTCCTCCCTTTCATAACTTATTATCTTATTAACAACCGCCATCACCTCTAGAATATCTCTGCAAGCCAGCCTCCCAACGATGACGTCTGGCCAGAGATCTATATCTGTATCATTTTCTACGCCTGGCTTGTTCCATGCGGCAAATATGCTATCGTTGTTTGTATCCCATGATGAAAAATTGCCGTTTCCATCGTATATATCAGCGTAATAGAGATCGCTTATTGTTCCAGGATCATAATCGGTAGGATCTGAAGAGATATTTGGAGGAACATCATAGAGATTTGTATATCTGACAGGAACATACCAGTCTTCTGAGCCTTGGTTTGCATCGTCTCTCGGTTTGGCATAGATTTTTGACTTCAGACCACCAACAAGGAGAACATAAGTTATGTTGTAATGCTCCTTTGCATACTTTATGAAATACTTTATCTTTTCTGGTTTATCTCTTCCCGGAAATTCCTTGTAGATCTCATCGGTTGTTTTCAAGAAAGCTCTTACACCTATGTTGTTCTTGTGTTCGACCAATCTTTTTAATTCTCTTGCAAAGCATTTGGGCGCTATTATGACCATATCGTACTCTTCATCAAAACCCTTCACTTTATGGATCGGAAGAGTATATGTTACAGTTAACCCAAATTTATCTGTATAGATTAACCTCTTATCATCTGGGCAATACCTGTAAGGATAGAGATGAACCAGGACATGCTTCACTATAACATTCTCATCGTTTAGACCACATCTCACAGAGAACTTGAACCAACTTTTTGGATAAGTACCATTAATGCGAGAAAGGATTTTATATCCAGAAGGCAACCCTTTGCCGACAATTGCTGGTATATTCACCTTTATTCTTTTTTCCACTCTCATCTCATTTACCGACCCAACAGTAACTTCAACCTTGATATCCTCCGCGGAAAAGGGTAGTTCAATATCCTTGATTATTACAGGAAGCCTGGGTTTCCACGCTTCGAAGGTATAGTATATCCTCACCTTTTCTCTACCTTTAAGATCTGTGGAAATGCATCTCTCCATATCACCTAGTAACCTTGGTACAGAAATCTCGAGATGAATAGTTTTTACCTCTTTCTTCCCTTTCCCCTGATATGAAATTACACCACTGGAGAGCAATAGAGAAAGGATCACTAACAAGGCTATGATCCTCTTCATGGTATAATTTTATAGTTATAACATTTATTAAATTTGTGTAGAACATAAACCGATAAAAATGCCGAACTTATACACTTAAAACGTGGAGGCAGAAAATCCAAGAGATTTCTTCAAACAGTTGAATCCTGCATTTTACGAGAGATACCTACACATAGATGACAGCGATGCATTCTTCGAATCTCTACTCAGACCAATAAAAACAAGTATAAGAATCAATACTCTGAAGGCGGATTTAGATGATGTTGCTGATAGACTGAGCGAAGATTTCACACTGGAAAAAATCCCATGGTGTAACGAGGGATTTTACATAAATACAAGCAACTTTGGCGCAATCATGGAGCACAGATTAGGAATAATATTCCCTCAAGAGGCTGCATCCATGATACCCGCAAACCTCATGGAGTTGAGACCTGGGATGAAGGTTTTAGATCTGTGTGCTGCGCCTGGCGCAAAGACTACGCAGATAGCACAATATATGGAAAATGAGGGTTGTGTAATAGCAAACGATCCAAATGCAAAGAGAGTAAATATACTCATATCCAATCTTCAGAAATGTGGCGTTTTGATAGCAAAGGTTACAAAAAAGGATGGTAGATTCTTTTCCAGATATGAGGGAAAGTTTGATGCAGTCCTTGTTGATGCGCCATGTAGTAATGTTGGGATGATAAGAAAGAATTTTAAGTACCTCAAGTTCTGGAGAGAAAAGGAGATAGATTATCTATCGAAACTGCAGAAATCTTTGATCTTGGTAGGATATAAGGCTTTGAAGCCGGGGGGAGTTTTGATATACTCTACCTGCACTTTGGATCCTCTGGAAAATGAGGAGGTTGTAAACCATCTGTTGATGAATAGCGATGCCGAAATTGAAGATATTGATCTTCCAATCAATAAGAGAGAACCCTTTCTCGAATTTGAAGGAAGAGCATATTCAAGCGAAATCAAGAGATGTCTGAGGATGCATCCTCAAGATAATGATACAGAAGCCTTCTTCATTGCAAAGATAAGAAAGCCTTAGGTGAGAGAATGGGAGAGACAAAGGAAAAGATAATGAAATATCTGAAGGAACAGTACGGTATAGAGGATATAGACTTTGAGATAGTAGAAAAGGAGAACAAAAAACTCTACGCCTTTAAAAGATGTGAAGATATAGAGATCACAGAGCACAAGCATTTCAGTGGTTTATACTTCGGGAGACTCTGCAAGGATGGAATAAGATTATCAATAGAAGGCTCTTTTCTCATAGGGAAAATGGCAAAGCGCGGAATAATCGATCTAGGCAGGGAGGAAGCAGAGAGGTGGTTGTTGGGTGAGAATCTCGAAAGGGAGGAGAAGGGATACGTTATACTGAGGTGGAGATCTTACTATTTGGGATGTGGAAAGGGGGATGGAAAGTTAATCAAAAACTTTGTACCAAAAGATAGGAGGTTAACAAAATGGAAATAAGAGAATTTCAGAAATTGATGCGTGAGATATATGGAGAAAGAGATAGGAGGAGGGGTATAGAGAAGACGTACATGTGGATAGTGGAGGAGATGGGTGAACTTGTTAGAGCAATAAGAAGGAAAAACGAGGAAGAGATAAAGAACGAACTTGCAGATGTTGTGGCATGGACATTTTCTCTTGCAAATCTACTTGAAGTTGATGTTGAAAATGCCTTGAAGAAATACGCTTCCGCCTGCCCAAAATGTAAGAAAAGTCCATGTGTATGTGAAGAAGGATGGAAAAATTAGCTTTCCAGTCTAGATACACAAACTATCTTATCGCCTTCCTTCAACTTCATCACTTTTACACCAGCGGTATTTCTTCCCTGTCTCCTGATATCTTTCACTTTTATTCTTGATATCATCCCAGCTCTAGTCAGTATGATTATCTCGTCATCCTCCTTGACAGACTTAGCAAACACGACCTTACCGTTTCTCTCATTCGTTATTATAGTTCTTACACCCTTACTACCCCTATGAGTCTTTCTGTAGTCCTTCAGTGCGCTCCTCTTTCCAAAACCATTCTCTGTTATTGTTAAGATATCTCTATCCTCTCTTGTTACATCTAGAGATACAACCTCATCATCTTCTTTCAATCTTATACCTATAACTCCCATCGCGTTTCTGCCCATGGGTCTTATTTCTTTTTCACTAAACCAGCATGCTTGACCATTTTTGCTTGCTATAAATATATCATCATTTCCGCTTGATAGAATAACATCGACCAGTTCATCCCCCCTCAAATCTATTGCTATTATGCCATTTGATCTGATATTTTTAAACAGATCGATCTTACATCTTTTTACTATGCCTTTTCTGGTTGCAAATATCAAATACCCATCCTTTTCAAAGGATTTAATGGGTATGGCTGTTATGACATTCTCACTCTGATCAAGTTTTGGAAGGAGATTAACTATAGCTTTACCCTTTGATCTTCTCCCCCCTTCGGGAATTTCATAGCACTTCAATCTATACACCTTGCCTAGATTTGTAAAGAATAAAATGTAGTCGTGGGTTGATGCCACAAATGATAGCTTAAGAAAATCATCCTCTTTAGTTTCCATACCTATTAAACCTATTCCTCCTCTCTTTTGCGTTCTGTATGTATCTATGGGCATTCTTTTGATGTAGCCCTGATGAGTAAATGTCACTATGACATCCTCTTCTTGGATGAGATCTTCTATACTGAGCTCACCCTCCTCTTCAATGATCTCTGTTCTTCTTTCGTCTCCAAATCTCTCTTTTATTTCTCTAAGTTCCTTCTTTATCTCTTCAAGTATGTTTTTCTTATCGCTCAAAAGCCAATTTAGCCTCTCAATTTCCCCTTTTGTACGTTTATATTCTTCCTCCACATTCCTTCTTTCCATTCCAGTTAGTTTTTGCAATCTCATATCAAGGATAGCCTTTGCCTGAATCTCTGATAAAGAGAACCTTTTCATCAGATTGTTCTTGGCTTCGTCCACACTTTCACTCTTTCTTATTATACTTATAACCTCATCTATGTGATCCAGAGCTATGAGAAAACCTTCAAGAATGTGTAACTTTTCACTAGCCTTCCTGAGTAGATACTTCGCCTTCCTCGTTATAACATCCACTCTATGCCTTATAAATGCTTGAATCATTTCTTTGAGGGAAAGAATCCTAGGCTCTCCGTCAACTATTGCCAAATTCAATATACCAAACGTCACTTGGAGTTGCGTGTGTTGGAACAGTTGATTCAGAATGATATCTGGTATAACATCTCTCCTCAACTCTATGACAACCCTCATCCCTTCTCTGTCGCTCTCATCCCTCAGATCGGTTATCCCATCTATCTTTCCGCTTTTAACAAGATCAGCTATATGTTTCAAAAGATCAGATTTGTTGACCTGGTATGGTATTTCTGTTATGACTATCCTCTTCTTTTCTTCCCCTTCTATACTGACCTTTCCTCTAACTCTTATGAGGCCTCTTCCCGTTTCATAGGCTTGTCTTATTCCGCTTCTACCACATATCACTCCTCCAGTCGGAAAATCTGGTCCCTTTATCAGATTCATGAGTTCATCTGTTTTTATCTTTGGATTGTCAATAACAGCTATTATACCATCAATAACTTCTCTCAAGTTGTGAGGGGGTATATTTGTAGCCATTCCTACAGCTATACCAGATGAACCATTCACCAGAAGATTTGGAAACTTTGCGGGAAGGACTTCAGGCTCTTTTAGGGTTCCATCGAAGTTGTCTCTCCAATCAACCGTATCCTTGTCTATATCCTCTATCATCATCTCCGCAATCTCGTTCAGCCTTGCTTCCGTGTATCTCATAGCTGCAGGGGCATCGCCATCAACGCTTCCAAAGTTACCCTGTCCATCTATTAAAGGATACCTGAGAGAGAAGTCTTGAGCCATCCTCACCAGAGCATCGTAAACAGCCTGGTCTCCATGTGGATGATACTTACCCAGAACCTCTCCAACAACCCTTGCGGATTTCTTGAAAGGTTTATCATGATAAAGACCCATCTCACTCATCGCATAGAGAATCCTTCTATGTACTGGTTTGAGACCATCTCTAACGTCTGGAAGGGCTCTACTCATTATTACGCTCATTGAGTAATCTATGAAACATCTCTTCATCTCATTCTCTATGGTTCTGATAATAACCTCTCCTATACTCTCCATAAGATCACCTAAATATCAAGGTTGATAACTTCCTTCGCATGCTCTTTGATAAACTCTCTCCTCGGTTCAACCTTCTCTCCCATCAATATGGAAAAAAGCTCATCAGCCTTTATAGCATCTTCTATAGTTACCTTTATTATCTTCCTTCTTTTTGGGTCCATTGTTGTTTCCCATAATTGTTCGGGATTCATCTCTCCCAGACCCTTATATCTCTGTATAGTCACACCCTTTTCTCCAAGCAACTTCAGCTTTTCTTCCTTCTCCCTTTCGGAATATGCATATTCCACCCTCTTACCCTTGCTTAATTTATAAAGCGGTGGTTGGGCTATGTAAAGATAGCCAGCCTCTATAAGCTCTCTCATGTATCTGAAGAAGAAGGTTAGTAGAAGAATCCTTATGTGAGCACCATCAACATCTGCATCAGTCATCAGTATTATTCTATGATATCTCGCATTAGATATATCAAAATCATCACCTATCCCAGTTCCTATTGCCGATATCAATGCCAATATCTCCTCATTCTTCAGCATCTTATCCATCCTTGCCTTTTCAACGTTGAGAATCTTTCCTCTAAGAGGAAGAATTGCCTGAAATCTCTTATCCCTAGCTTGTTTTGCAGACCCTCCAGCAGAGTCCCCCTCTACTATAAACAGTTCTGACTCACTTGGATCTTGAGAGGTGCAATCAGCCAGCTTGCCTGGAAGAGAGGAGCTTTCCAGTAAGCTCTTCCTTCTTGTTATCTCTCGTGCTCTTCTTGCTGCTTCTCTAGCCCTGTTTGCTAGAATCGCTTTTTCTATGATCTTTTTAGCTATGCTTGGATTTTCTTCGAAGAATTCGGATAATTTCTCGTAAGTTATACTTTCAACGATACCCCTTACCTCAGAATTTCCCAGCTTTGTTTTTGTTTGCCCTTCAAACTGCGGATTTGGAACCTTACAAGATATTACAGCTGTTAATCCCTCTCTGACATCCTCACCCGTCAATGAAAAATCTTCCTTTTCGAACAGCTTATTTCTCCTTCCATAGTCATTTATGACCCTAGTTAAAGCCCCTTTGAATCCAGAGAGATGGGTCCCTCCCTCATGTGTATTTATGTTGTTCACGAAGGTAAAGATATTCTCGGTAAACCCCTCTGTGTGTTGGATAGCTATTTCTACCTCGATATTATCTCTTTTAGCCTTTATGAAAATGGGCTCCTCATAGAGAACCTTCTTATTCCTATTTATGTGTTTTACAAACTCTACGATTCCGCCATCAAACTTGAAAATGTCCATCTTTCCGGATCTATGATCTATGAGTTCAATCTTTATGCCCGCATTCAAGAAAGCTAGTTCCTTCAACCTTGCAGATATTGTATCGTAGTC
>CAZGUO010000010.1:0-4845 GCA_964529185.1 uncultured Thermoplasmatales archaeon | reverse complement strand
GTAGTCAAACTCTGTTGTCTCAAAGATCACATCATCCGGAAGAAAGGTTACAGTTGTACCCCTCTCCTTTGTTTCTCTCAATACTTTGAGAGGTGTGACCGGCTTACCTCTCTCATACCTCTGGTAAAACTCCTTTCCTTCTCTTTTAACCCTCACTTCAAGCCATTTTGACAAAGCATTGACAACAGATACACCTACTCCATGCAAGCCTCCGGACACCTTATAGACCCTCTTATCGAATTTGCCACCTGCATGTAAGGTTGTCATTACCAGTTCAACGCCCGGCTTCTTGTACTTCTTGTGAATGGAAACTGGTATACCTCTACCATTATCCTCTACAGTTACGGATCCGTCTTTGTTTATTACAACTCTTATGTGATCACAGTATCCTGCAAGAGCCTCATCTATAGAGTTATCAACAACCTCATAGATAAGGTGATGTAGCCCTCTCTCATCTGTACTACCTATGTACATTGCTGGATTCTTTCTCACAGCCTCTAGACCTTCGAGTACTTGGATAGCATCGACATCGTAGATATCCGAAACACGATCCTTGTTTTTTTCCATATATTCCACGGATCCAGAAACGTTAATTTGGGATAAACTCCATATAGGATATCCACTAATAAATATTATCTTGACAACTTTAACGAAGATCTATCTCGATGATCTCTACCTTCCTTCTTGGAGAATTTTCTTTATTTTTCTTGGCAATGCCAATTCTTCTTAGGATATTCCAATCTTTTTTGCCAGCGATTATGTAAAATGCAATCGATAAAATGTTGAGACCCACTATCCAATAAGGGATATGTTCTGAATCATGCTCTACTGTAGATGCTTTGCTACTTTTTGTTATTGTGGGATAATCTGGATTTACGACCCCATGATTTACAGCTTCATCATCGTTTTGTTGTGCATCATAGAATGGATATAAAAGATCTATAGCGCTTTCATTCTCTGAAGAATCTTTACTATCACTTTCAACTCTTGTTTCTCCGCAAGTCACAGAGGTTAAGTGCTTGCTCTTAGTTTTGGTATCCCTTTGCATATTACTGTTTGGAGATGCATTGGCTAGTGAGTCGTCAGAGTGGTGATCAACCGAATCTCCACCATCAGTTGTCTCATCATCAGCAATTGTTTCGTTTTCCATATGGTTCTCATCTTTTTCGACCTCTATCTTATGTGTAACGCTACTCTCCAGACCATCATTATCCACAACAGTTAGTTTGACAAGATAGCATCCGGGAGAGGAGTATACATGAGACACCACCTTCCCTTCTCCCTTTTTTCCATCGCCAAAGTCCCAGTTATATTTAACTATGCTACCATCATCTGTACTCTTACTACCATCAAACGTTACCTTTTCTCCAACCTTCGGTTCCTTTGGACTAAAACAGAAATCTGCATGTGGAGGAACCAAGGCTTTATCAACGTATATCTTTCTTTGGAAAGCATCCCTTGAACCATTATCATCTACAACCTCAAGAGTAACAATATAAGATCCTGGCTGCTTCCATGAATATCTTATCTTTACTCCACATCCCATGAAGAACGGAAGTTGCGAAGATCCTGCGGTTACATAACTCCATCTGTATTCAACTATTTTACCATCGGGATCATAACTCTTACTACCATCAAACGTTACGATATCTCCAACCTTTGGATCGGATGGTGAATACTCAAAATACGCAACTGGCGGGATATTTTTCCCTGTACCTACACTTACAAATGTTTTATCTATACTAACCTGATCAGAAGATACAACCGCAGGTTTTAAACCTGAACATAGTGCGGAGATAAGTAACAGGGAAATCAACATCTGAATTACTAAACTATATACTCTCACTCCACACCACCTCAAAATAGGTTTTCTTCCTTAACTTTAAAAAGGATTATTTGACAACTGTTATCCAAAATTAGATAGCGGGGGGTGGATTTGAACCACCGATCTGCGGGTTATGGGCCCGCCGGGATATCCTGGCTACCCCACCCCGCTATCAATTTCAGCAATATTGGGATAACATTTATAAATTTAATCCTCAAACTTCTTCTCTCCAGCATATATCTCGATATCTAGCCAGTTTTCTGGTGGAACAAATGGGCATGCGTAATTTGAATTATAGGCACACCAAGGGTTGTATGCTTTATTGAAATCAAGTATCCATTTTCCATCTTGAGTTTTATCTGATTCCTCGTGGAGATCTATATATCTTCCCGCTCCGTAAGTCTCTTTTCCATTGGTTTTATCTCTGAAAGGTATAAACAATCTTGTATCATCCGGGCTATCTTTGTATGCCTGTAATTTATATTCTCTTCCATCTATCTCAAATCTGAATTCTCCCCATCTTATGTATTCTCTCTCAAAACCAGCTGTATCCAGTATCCTTAATGTTTCTTTCTTCTTGTGCTCATGCAGTGGCAGGATAAATCTGTACTTTGGATTCACAGGATAGTAGCTCAATCCTTTGAATCTTTCTCTCTTCTCTGACGGTATCGGAGATCTTGAATCTTTCTTGAAGAACAAATCTTTTCTCTTTCTTAGTTCCTCTATCTCCTCCATCCAGTCCATAACAATTCATAATAAAGATGGGAGACAACTATATAAATGGGTTTGTTTGATAGAAAATTGATGGAAAGGAAAACAAAGCTGATCAGATTGCAGGCAGTAGAAAATGAGGTATGTTCATTCTGCAAGAGAAAGATAAAAAAGGGTGAATGGTTCTATAGAGAGGAAGGCGTGGGTTTCCATCTGCATTCTTTGATTGCGAGAAGATGTTGTGAGGATTGCTATACTAAGTATGGAGAAGAAATCTTAATGAGGCAGAAATGATTTAAAATATAAATGTGCAGGGGTACCCGAGTGGTCAAAGGGGCAGGGCTTAGGACCCTGTGGCGTAGGCCTTCGTGCGTTCGAATCGCACCCCCTGCATTACAAATATAAGAGATTCTGCATGATATCTTGTTGTAATCTACGCATGAAAACATCTCTAGATGAGTCCATTAAAAACCGGGAGGTATTCGAGAGTACCCGAAGATATAAACACATAAAGAAAAAACATTATTATCCCTGCATCGAAGAATAGTTTGTTCATGACAGGATCATCAGCTCTAAATTTCTTGAAAGATAACCTTTTATAGGAAAAGGGGGCAAGAGGTGAAAATTCCATGTATGTCAGAAGATCTCCCAATATGTGCGATGCGACCGATCCTATCCCCGCAAGGAATCCTACTACACCCATACTTAAACCGGATGAATAACCAAACAAAAAGCCAAATCCTAATCCGACCACTATACCAAACAGTAATGTGTGGGTAACTCTTCTATGAGGTAAACCTAACTTAATGTCTATGTCTGGTAAGGAGGAAAGAGCCGCGGCAGCAAATATTGTTGTAACGATCAGGTAATTAGGACCTAATCCGAACGGTAAGGCTAATAAAGAACCTATGAGTAAGGTTAGGCCAAAATGTCCTTTTGCATGCACCAGGCAGCACCTCTCTTCTGAGGAAAATTGAAATTATATGTTAAATTCCTTTTGATTGACTTGAATTGAACTATGAAAATTTCTATTACAACTTGCAAAAGTTTTAATTGTTCTCTTGCATTGGATATATCAATTAGTTGGAGGTGATATCAATTCCAGAATGTCCATACTGTGGGAAGTGGTATAGAAGTAACAGAAGTCTAAAGCAGCATATAACGAAAGCTCATACAGTAAGTACGCCTGTAGGAAGATTCGTCAGCCCAGCTACATTTGACATTGTGGGTAAAATTGTTAGGAGAACCGAAAGAGAAAAGAGAAAAAGGAAACGATAAATAAGTGTAGTATATTAAAAAGTGCCCTCTTCTCCGTCCAACCCTTATAATTTGAGATAAATTTACAGTGACACGGGAATAAAGAACAGAAAGCACTTTCTAACTCTCCTTTTCCTCTCCATTTCATAACCTCCTAGACTTAGCATTTTGCTAAGTTAGTAAATTTCCATATCAATCAACACAAGAATCAATTTTTTCGTTAATCGCTTCCAACTTTTTTCTCCGATTCTCTGTAAAGAATGAAAAAAATCTTTCATGCACTAAGTTTATTCCAATTCCTCACACTAATTGTCAATCAGTCAGAGTATACTTTCAATCCCTAAAAGACATTTTTCATACTTTTCTTTGATTTTTTCTCTACTAATATGTTTATCAGATAGAACTTCATCTTGCAATCTCTCTAAGCACTGTAGACGTTTCTTGGCTAATAGCATTTTTATAGTAACAAATCCAATCAGGCTAAATATAGCTACTATGGATAATCCAAGTAGAAACATACTACCTACAATTCCTTTTCCTGCAACATTTATGATTATCGTAGCTAAGGACAACATAGTAACAATCGTTATACTTGATATTGTAAGTAAAGGATTGAGTTGTGCAGCCATCTTGTTATTCAAAAATTCCACCCAGAGTAGCTTCTCTATTAGATATTCTAGGTCATCATACATCTCTTTTTCTGAGACCATATCAAGGGATAACCTTGACAGTCTTTTAAACGTAGCGCACTCGTCATACAACAACATCTATATCAATACGTTTTGGTATGGTTAAAATTAGTTTGGGAAAACATTACTGATTAAAGGAATCTAATGTCCTTAATCTTTATGGATTTGGCCTGAGGGGGTGGTTTGGCGAGAAGTTGGTTTGACATTGTCAAAACGTAACAGACAGCACAATATAAAAAAGAGAGAAAATTTTTCCAAACTGGATGAGAGTAATTGCCTTTACCGGGATGCCCGGTTCTGGTAAGAGCGAAGCTGTTAAGGTGGCAAGGGAAATGAGGATTCCTGTCATCAGGATGGGAGATT
>CAZGUO010000009.1:0-14536 GCA_964529185.1 uncultured Thermoplasmatales archaeon | reverse complement strand
CATATAGCTGTACTTCCGGGAGATGGTGTGGGAAAGGATGTGATGGATGCAGCGATGCTCGTTTTGGATCACATTGACATAGATGCAGAATATATATATGGAGATGTTGGATGGGAATTCTGGAAAAAGGAAGGAAATCCTTTGCCAGACAGAACCCTAGAACTCTTAAGAGAGACGGATTGCTGTTTATTTGGAGCCATAACTTCCAAACCTCCAGAAGATGCCGAAAAGGAGTTATCTCCAGAGTTGAGAGGCAAGGGAATAAAGTACTCCAGTGCTATAGTCAGGATAAGGCAGGAATTTGATCTCTATGTTAATATGAGACCTTGTAAAGCGTATAAGGGAAATCCTCTGAATTACAGGGATGATATAGACATAATCGTCTTTAGAGAGAATACAGAAGGTCTTTATTCAGGTGTGGAGTTCCATCCCGTTCCGGATGAGGTCAAGAATGCATTGATGCTGAATGAGAAGATGAAAAGATTCAAGGACGTGCCGAACGATGAGATGGCAATAACATGCAGAGTATTCACAAAGAAAGCCTGCCAGAGGATAGTGAGGAAGGCTTTTGAGTATGCGAGAGAGTACAACAGGAAAAGTGTAACCCTCGTCGAAAAACCAAACGTTTTGAGAGAGACGGGAGGACTCATGGTTAGAGAGGCTAGAAGGATAGCAGAGGAGTATCCTGATATAGAGTACAGGGAGGTTAATGTAGATGCAATGGCGATGTGGCTGGTGAAGAATCCACAAAATTATGATATCCTCGTATGTTCCAACATGTTTGGAGATATAATATCAGATCTTGCAGCACAACTTGTTGGTGGTCTGGGATTTGCGGCTAGCGCAAATATCGGAGAAAACTATGCCCTCTTTGAGCCCACGCATGGCTCAGCTCCAAAGTATGCTGGACAGTATAAGGTTAATCCCATGGCGATGCTTCTATCTGTGAAGTTGATGCTGGATTGGCTCAGAGAAAGAAAATGGGCTGAAAAGCTGGAGAAAGCAATAGCCAAGGTGATAGAGGAAGGCAAGGTGAGAACATACGATATGGGCGGAAGCAGTTCAACTTTAGAAGTTGCTGAAGAGGTTGCAAGAAAGATTGATGAGATGTAGCAATGGTACCTGTTCAAAGATTGTGCAGAGATTGTTTTCTTAGAATATTTGGAAGAGAAGGAGATGCGAATATAGTTGATTATGCAGAATGTGATCTGTGTGAAGGTCTGTCCGGAGAGATAGAGAAGTTCGTTGATCTCATTGAGGAGAGATTAAAAGGATATGAATTCTACACCTTTTCAGTGGGAACAAAGATCGATACAGAGATAATAGAGAAAGATGAAGAAATGAAAAAGAAGGTATCAAGGGATTTCAAAGACATAAAGACCTGGCTCAATAGAAGGATTGGACGGGAGCTGGAGAGAAGAACCGGGAAAAGGTTTGTCTATTCAGATTATGATATCAATGTAATAGTTGATACAAGATTTGACCATGTAATCTTACAAGTAGCTCCAGTGTACATATATGGCAGATATCTGAAACTCGTTAGAGGCATTCCTCAAACCAAATGGCCATGCAGAATATGCAGAGGCGTTGGATGCAGAAGATGTAACTACACTGGAAAGCAGTATCCTGAAAGCGTTGAAGAGATCATAGCAAAGAAGGTTCTGGAAGAGTTTCAAGGAGATGGAGAATCATTCCATGGATGTGGTAGGGAGGATATAGATGCTAGAATGCTGGGAAATGGGAGACCTTTTGTCTTGGAAATCAAAAATCCAAAGAAAAGAAGAGCGGATCTGAAGGAGTTGGAAAAAAAGATAAACGAGTACGCTAGCGGCAAGGTCAAGGTTGTGGGTCTCAGATATTCTGATAAAAGCGAGATAAGGAGACTGAAGGAGGAGAGCTTTCCAAAGGTTTACCATGCTAAGATATTCGCAGATGAGGAGATTCAGGAGAAAAGATTAAAAGAGGTTTTGTCTTCTCTGGAAGGAAGAACTATAAAACAGCAGACCCCTCTGAGAGTAGCCCATCGGAGAGCGGACAAGGTAAGAGAAAAAAAGATATATGGATGTAAACTGATATGGGTTAAAGGGAAAGAAGCTCTAATAGAAATAAAAGCAGAATCTGGTACTTACATAAAAGAATTGGTATCTGGTGATGAAGGCAGAACAAGACCAAGCATATCCGAGATGTTAGGATCAAGATGTGAAGTTAAAGAACTGGATGTAGTGGCTGTAGAAGGTGAGTGAAAATGGTCAGAAGATCAAAAGGATTTAGAAGCAAGACAAGGAGAAAGCTCAGGAAGAAGATAAGAGAGAAAAGGCCTATAACCAGAGGACTGCAGGAGTTTGAAATAGGAGAAAAGGTCTGCATAGACATAGATCCCTCTTTCCATAAAGGTATGCCACATCCCAGATATCAAGGGTTTACCGGAGAAATAGAGGGGAAACAGGGAGATGCATACAAGGTTGGAGTAAATGTCGGTGGCAAACACAAGGTCTTATTGGTGTTTCCAGAACACCTTAGAAGGGTGATGTGATGGAAAAAAATGAAAGGTTTGTATCGATCGCCGAGGTCAAAAATATCTTGAAAAAGATCCAGAAGGAGAGAGGAGAACTCATTTATGAGCAAAAGATCGCTTTAAAACATGCTGAAGCCTTTGCCAGACTCTCCGTGACCCAGACAAAGAAGTTGATAAAGGAATTGATGGAAGAGGTAGAAAAGTTGGAAGAGAGGCATGCATATAAGATAGCTGATCTCTTACCAACTCACGAAGATGATATCAAGACCATATTTGCAAAAGAGAGGATCAATTTGGAGGAGGAAGATATAAAGAAGATATTGGAGATAGTTGGGAGGTATTTGGAGTAAGAAATTAAAGGAGGGAGATCATGGAAGATTACGTCTATGTTTTGGATTACTTACCAGAAGGAAGAAGCGATCTCCCTCCTCATAAGAGATATCCCGTTGTTTATGGAATAGGAGAGGATCAGTTTACTCTATTAGAGATAATGCCAAAAACAGGAGTCAGTTTTACCATCGGTGAAAGGATCTATGTGGGAAAGGATCTCGCGAAAAGAGAAAAGGTAGCAAAAATAAAGGGAAGGATAAGCTATGATAAGCTCACAGCTACAGCTCATGGAGAGCTACCTTACATCATAGAAGAGATTGTTAAGAAAAATGAGAAAAAATTTGTGAAATTTTTCAACGAAGCCCCACCAATAACATCTAGATTTCACTCTCTAGAATTGCTTCCGGGGCTGGGGAAGAAAATCCTTTTTGAGATCCTAGAGGAGAGGAAGAAAAAGCCATTTGAAAGCTTCGAAGATATAGCGAATAGGGTTCCATTTCTCAAGCATCCAGAAAAGCTGATAGCTAAAAGAATAGAGATAGAACTGTCTGATCCGAATGAGAAATACCACCTCTTTACAAGACCTTTCTTTAAGAGAGAAAGATGAGAAAGTGGGGACAGCATTTTCTGACAGATGAAAAGATAGCTAGAAGAGAGGTAGAGTACGCCGAGATTACAGAATCAGATACTGTCTTGGAAATAGGTCCTGGTAAAGGAATTCTGACAAAGATATTGGCTGAAAGAGCGAGAAAGGTAATAGCTATCGAGATAGACAAAAACCTCGTTAGATATCTCTCAAAAATACTGCCAGAGAATGTAGAGATAATCCATGCAGATGTGATGGATATCGATCTTAAAAAAATAGAGTTCAACAAAGTGGTCTCAAATCTTCCTTTCGAAATCTCATCACCGATAACATTCAAACTCCTTGAAACAAACTTTTCAAAAGCTGTTATCATTTATCAAAAGGAGTTCGCCAGGCGTATTGTTGCGAAGCCCGGATCTAAAGATTATTCTAGGCTAAGTGTTGTGATGTACTACAGAGCTGTATCGAGAATCTTAGAGATTGTTCCAAAGAGTGCCTTTCGTCCCATGCCAAAGGTTGATGGAGCGATAGTAGAGATAATACCTAGAAAAAGCCCACCATTCTTTGTGAGGGATGAAAACTTCTTCTACGAGTTTTTGAGCAAAGCATTTTCCAACAGGAGAAAAACATTGGGAAAGATAGTTAAAAATTATTATGGTGTAGAGATAGATGAGAGATTCTGCAAGAAAAGAATAGAGGAGTTAAAGCCGGAAGAGATAGGAGAATTGTGCAATCAGATCTTGGAGAAGGTTTAGAGCCCCGCCAGAAAGCTTTTTATCAGAGAAAATATGTGAAAGTAATCCAGAAGAAATACGGCAATCAGCGCAGCCAATATTATCATAAAGATCTTTACCGCGAATTTCAAGATTTTCCATCCAATGTATGCTAAAACTATAAGCACTATTGCTAACAACCATATAGGTATATGTATCATCCTTACCTCCGTGGAGTTTGTATCTTAATTTTTGCTTAACTAATTTTTCGTTTCCGTCTTGTTTAGATAGATGGTTTGGGTTGGGAAAGCCATCTCTATACCTTCTTTCTCAAAAGCCTCCTTAATTGCGAAGTTTATAGCTTGCTGGGTATCCATATACTTAATGTAATCTCTCGTCTTCAGGTAATATACAATCTCAAAATTCAAACTGTAAGGTCCAAACTCTTTGAAATGAACCCTTTCCAACTGGTCAACATCGGGAAGCTTCTTGGGATCTATTATTTCCCTTATGATCTCGGGTATCTTTCTCAATTTCTCTATGGGTGTGTCATATGTAACGCCTATGATAAAAGATATTCTTCTTTTCTTCATTTTCTTGAAATTTCTTATCTTCTCGTTTACGAGATCCTTATTGGAAACAACTAGCTCCTCTCCCTGCAAGAGCTGTATCCTTGTAGATTTGATGCCTATCTTTTTTACTGTACCCATATAATCTCCAATAACTATGAAATCTCCAACCTCAAAAGGTCTATCAAAGTATATTGAAAACGCGCTAAATACATCGCTGAGAATATTTTGCAGAGCCAGCGCTATCGCTATACCACCTACTCCCAAGCCGACAACCACATTGGTGAGATCGATATTGAATGCAGCAAGTATTGCTAGGAAAGCAAATATGCAGACTACCGCCTGAATCAGCTTTTTGAATATAAAAAGCAGGTGTTCACTCAACCTTTTTCCTTTTTCTGCCCTGCTCTCGGCGTACCATTCAACAAGAACATTAAGTACTCTGGTAGATATGAACGCTATACCCAATATCTGGATCACAGAAAACAGAGCGGAAACAAGATCAGAGTAAGGTTTGAGTATGGATAGAGGGGTGATAGCGTAATATATACCCATAATGAGGACCAAGATATAGATAGGTGTCCTGATATTCTGTAGTATCATATCATCTAGTTTTGTCTCTGTCCTTTCTGCCCACCTCTTGAGGTATCTCTCAAAAAAGAGATAAACCACCCATCCAACTAACGCTGCTAGAGCAAATAGTATCATAGAGAGTATCAATTCTCCAGCTATCGGTGGTATATTAAGCTCTTTTGATATCTGATTTGCGATGTTAGAGAATGCTCCACTCATCATTCCAGTATTTACAACATTATACTTTAAGGTTACTTGATAAGATCAATATCTTTAAGGATATCTTTTTCTCTCCTTTTTCCACTCAGCCAGGTGGTAATCTGATGAGCAAATAACCATCCAAAGTACCCCATAAAAAATCCAAAAAACCCGCCCAAGCTCAAGGTTACTATTTGTTGTAGAAATTCATAACTTTTCGTGAAAAACATTGTTGTCACACTTATAATTACATATACCAGTATCAAAAACAAGAACCATCTTACAGCATACATGGTAACGGTTAATGTTTTCGTTGGTATCTCACAGAATATATCTTTCGGAAGCTTTCTATTGGTTTTGAACCTTATTCTGACGGGTTTTCCCAGTTTAACCTTCTTCTTTGGAATGAGCTTCCTTTTTGGTACCAACCACCACCCTCCTAGTCTGCATTACCGTATACATTTTCAGTATAAAAAATCTTATGCGAAGATCTTTTTTAACAATCTGATCATGGGTCTGGATATATCGGTATCTACCCTTGATAGAATCTGTCCCATCTTACACAACATAAAGCTCTCATAAAATATCAATCCAAGCTCTCTTCTCCACCTCTTTTCATAATCCTTCAGATCTGTTCCTTTCTCTAGATGAGAAATTATCGCTCTGGCGCCTTCATATCCACATATCATAGAGGGTAAGTTTCCTGCTCCAACTGCCGTCATTATCTGAGAGGCTGAGTCGCCAACCAGGATAAAATCTTTGCCATAGCTCTTTGTGGGGAGAGAAAATGGTATGCCAGCCCCTCTCAGCTCTTTAATTTCTTTAAATCTGGCTTTGAATCTCTGCAAATATATCTTGAAACTTTTTATGTTACAGCTCCCTATACCAACGTTCCAGTACTTGGCTTTCGGAAAAGCCCATGCATATCCACCAGGAACAATATCTTTTCCAAACCAGACATACGCCTTTTCTCTTTCAAGTTCCTCCATATCATTCATTTTCCCTTCTACACCTATACCAATCCTTGGAGAAGAGATTCCAGCAGATTTGCGAACAACGGATCTTGCGCCGTCAGCCCCAACTACAACCTTAGCTCGAATATTCTGTGGTAAAACAATCCCTTCCTCTATCCTTTTAACCTTTTCTCCCATCCATATCTCTCCGCCAAACCGCTCTACCTGTCTACCCAACTCTTTCTCAACGGTTTTTTTATCTATCATTAGAAAAGTGACGGGTAAACTTATTCTATCCTTGCCCACAAACATGACCACTTCTTCAATCTCTCCTTCAATGCCTGCCTTGCTATCGTACAATTCAAAGAATAGGTTCTCATTGGATATTGGAAGTATACCCTCCCCACAGGGCTTTCTGAAAAACTCATCATCTTCTTCAAGGAGTAAAACATCTATACCGTGCTCTGCAAGAAATTTGGCTGTAGTTAGACCGGCGAGCCCTCCACCCACTACAACTACGTCTCTCTTCTCCATCTTATGCTTTTGCAACAATCTTTATTATATCTCCATCCTTAAGCTCGTAATCTGCTCCAACTGTTCTATGGGTTCTTGCATCTATTGCCTTTATGAATCCCTCACCAAGATCAGTATGAATCTTATATGCCAAATCTCTGGCTGTACTACCCTTTGGCATCAGATATGCATCAGGTAAAACCCTACCCTGTTTATCCGTTAGATGATTTTCATCCTCTACAGGATAGACTACTATCAAATTCAAAAGATCGAATGCAACCCTTTCTATGCACTCCTGAACACCCGTAGATCCATACACATCCAAGACCCTCTCTTTTATAAAGTCCAGAGCTTTTCTTTGCCCCTCATCAAGTTTTTTGGGATCGGGTATTTCAAAGTCCCCTGCGCCGGGCGTGTATTTAATCAACCCAGCTTTTGATGCCCTTCTCAGGGCTAGCTCTGCTTCAGCAGATGTTGGTATGCCAATATACCCTTTCCCTCTCAACCTTGATATGATCTTGTCGATTTCATCCTTAGAAACAAGATCGCATTTATTTAGGGCTACGATCATGGGTTTGCTTATTCTTCTTAGTTCAAATGCAAAATTGAGGATATCTTCGCTATTCCAATTTGAAGGTTTATCTTGATTTAGTCCAAGATTCATGATGGCTCTATGTATTTGAGCTTCGCTTATCTTGAGACCCGCCATCTTATCTGCAAGCATCTTTTCAAGTTTTATCTTGCCAACCTCACATTGTCTTGCCATCCTCTTCCAATCCTTTTCCAGAATCCCAGCGAACCAGTAACAGATCTCCTCTTCAAGAAACTCAACATCTTTTAGAGGATCATGGCTACCCGCTTCACAAGGTCTGCCCTCATCATCTGTACTACCAGATGCATCGACAACATGGATGAATGCATCAGCCTGTCTGAGATCGTCTAAAAACTTGTTTCCCAAGCCCCTTCCCTCATGGGCTCCAGGAACAAGACCCGCAACGTCTATCGCTTCTATTGGTATGAGTCTTGTTCCATCTATGCATTTTGAGTTGTTCGGATTACACTTTATGTTAAACTCCTTGCATGGACACTTGGCTCTCACATACATTACGCCAACGTTTGCATCTATGGTTGTAAACGGATAGCTAGCTATGTCTACAGTTGATTCAGTTGCTGCAGAGAAGAATGTTGATTTTCCAACATTCGGCTTACCAACTATACCAATCTGCATACCCATGAGCTTTCACTCCAATGCATCCTTTATCTCATCAACAACATCCGCACCAGAATTAAACCTTATCAACTTTTCCTCTATTTTCTCTCTATCTACCTTTTCGAATAAAACGCCCTTTCTAGCCAGCAATTTACCTTCTATATGGGATGATCTGGGGATAAAGACCTTATCACCTTCAACATCCCCATGAATCCTTACTCTTTCTCCCAAATATATATCTCCATCAGCCTCGAGATTTCCATGTATCTCCACTTCTTTACCCACAACAACATCAGAACCTGCCTCTATGGAACCATAGATCACGGTCTCCTCCCCAACATTAACCAGACCAGGGGCTTCGAAATTTCCCACAACCCTACAATTTTTTCCTATCAAGAGATTGCTGGATGTTCTAGAGTTCTGAATACCAAGGTAGGCGTTACTTGGGATAAATAAGAATCTTTCTGATATTGGTATAAATTTGTCTTTACTTTCCTCCAACTCTTTCAGTATCTTTTCTATCTCTTCGCTTTTCCCTAATCTCAGCAACTGTAAGAGGTATATGAAGATGTATATTATCAGAGGGATGGGACTTCTTATGTTTATCCATCCTTTTGCCTCAAAGCCATCTCTTATTTCAACATTATCTCCAACATCCAGATCTCCTTTGACAGAGAGCTTACCCTCTATCACCACTTTATCTCCAAGATAGGCATTACCATCGCTTGATACATCCCCCTCAACTCTGGAGAACATGTCTATGTAGATGTCGCTTCCAGATGATATCTTTCCTTTAACCTGCGCCCTCTCTCCTATAAATACCCTTCCATCTGTTTTAAATCCAAAATCTGTTCCAGCATTGTCAGCTATTATAACATCTCCACTCGTTACTATTATGTGTTCTTCAAATTTTGTCCCATCTGGTATTACCAAAGTTTTTCTATCAAATGGCATCTCGGCTGGGAGATAGGATTGGTGTAATAAAAAGGTTTATAGTTGGAATCTGAATGAAGTTTATGCAGAGGGTAGCCAAAAAGATAGGTTTCAATGTCCTCCTGCTAAGTATTGTAAGTTTCTTGAATGATGCGAGTAGCGAGATAATAATGCCTATACTCCCTCTCTTCATCTTATCTCTTGGTGGAGACGAGGTCGTAATAGGTCTCGTTAGCGGTTTCATGAATTTTATCTCCAGCACCATAAAGGCTCTCTTCGGTTTTTTGTCTGATAAATTAGGAAGGAGGAAACCCATGGTTTTCTCGGGCTACCTATTGTCAGCTTCTTTCAAACTTTTACTTTCTCTCTCTGTGGTGTGGCAACACATCCTAGCATTTACAAGCTTGGAGAGAATTGGAAAAGGTATCAGAACGGCCCCCAGGGATGCGATGATATCAGAATCGATGCCAGAAGAGAAAGGTAAGGGATTTGGTATCCACAGAGCATTAGATACTTTTGGGGCTGTAATAGGAGCGACACTCGCTTTTGTCTTGATTTATGATCTCAAGCTATCCATCAGAAATACTCTGGTTATAGCATCCCTCATCTCCTTCTTTTCATTGATACCGTTTATATGGATCAAGGAAACAAAAGGAAACAAAAGGAAAAAGATCGAGATTCGTATTGACATGAGAGAGATCAATCCATCTCTGAAGATCTTTCTTATTATAGCTGCCATATTTTCTCTATCAAACATAAGCTACATGTTTTTCCTAAGGAGGGCGCAAGAGGTATTTGAGACAAACATGTTCCTATCAATGTACATCATCTTCAACATCTTCTATGCAATATTCTCTTATCCGTCGGGAATCCTCTCAGATAAGATAGGAAGATGGAAGGTCTTATCAGCAGGTTATCTGTTATTCTCTCTCACCTCTTTAGGTTTCATCTTCGCAAACTCGAAAGAGATTCTAGCTCTTCTGTTTTCTCTATATGGAATTTCATTTGCCATGTTCGATGGCAATCAGAGGGCTTTTGTATCGGATTTGTCTGATACCAAAATCAGAGCAACAGCTTTGGGAATTTTCCATACGCTTGTAGGAGTAACAGCATTGCCGGCGGGAATGATAGCGGGATATCTCTGGAAAAACATTTCCTATAGTGCAACATTCATGTACTCCGCGATATTAAGTTTGATTGCATTCATCATATTGATAATATATGGCATCAAAGTATCCCAAAATAGTGCTTTATCTCATAGTCCGTAACAGATCTATTGAAATTTTTACATTCTATTGTCTTGTTCTCGATAAACTTCCTGAATATATGTTCTGTTAAGCTATCCTTTACCAGTTTGCTGTTCATAAAATGTTCCAGAGCCTTTTCCAAGGAGGAGGAAAGTTCATCGATTTTCATCTTTTTTCTTTCAGATTCTGGTAGATGAAAAACATCAAATTCTACGGGATCTGGAGGCTCAAGCTTTTCCTTTACGCCTTGCATACCTGCAGAGTGAATGAGGGAAAAAGCTAGGTAAGGATTGCAGGCCGGATCAAGGCTCCTCAGCTCTATCCTTGTTGCATTTTCCTTCCCCTTCTGATACTCTGGAACCCTTATATATGCAGATCTGTTCTTTGTACCCCAGACGAGATAGGTTGGAGCCTCGTAACCGGGAGTCAATCTCTTGTAAGAGTTTATCCATTGGTTTAGACCAGCTTGTATCTCTTTTCCGTATTTCATCAAGCCAGCTATATACGATCTGGCTATGTCACTAAGTCCTTTCTTTTCCTCATCGAAGAATATATTTTTGCCATCCTTCCACAGAGATATGTGGGTGTGCATGCCGTTTCCATTTATGTTTTCTATGGGTTTGGGCATGAAAGATGCATATACACCATGTTCTCTGGCTATCTTTTTTACGACATACTTTGTCAATATGACATAATCAGCCATGCTTATGGCATCGGAATATGTGATATCTATCTCGTGCTGGCTTTGGGCGACCTCATGATGATCAAATTCTGTTTTTATTCCCATCTCATTTAGAAGGAGCTGGGCTTCTTTCCTTATCTCTCCATGCAGCCCGGATCTGAAATATCCTCCACAATCTGTATGGTAAGGTGTCTTATCGTTTTCAAATATAAAAAATTCCATCTCAACTCCACACTTCATCACTCCCACATCTCTATACCTGTCGATGGTCCTTTTTAGTAATGCTCTCGTATCACCCTCATAAATATTTCCAGAAGAATCGTAAATGTATCCAAAGACTATTGCTTCTCTCCAGCTCTTTTCTAGACCTTTATACTCCCAGGGGAGGATTCTCAAAGTATTCAGATCCGGAACGAATCTGAGGTCGCTCTCCTCTATCCTTGCAAACCCTTCCACAGAAGAACCATCAAATCCTTTCCCTTCTTTTATCAGTCCCTCAAACTCATCTATAGGCACTGTAAAGTCGAGCATTCTACCAAGAATGTCTACGAATATTGGTCTCACAAACTTGACGTTGTTTTTCTCAAAATCCCCTAGAATCTTGTCAATGTTCATACAAAATGTGATGTAAAATAGATTGATAAATTCTTTCCATTTTATTTTCAACTCACAACACACCAACATTTTTATATATGATATCATTTTGAAGAGAGAGTTATGAGCGAAGAGTTACCACCGATAGACGAATGGATAAAAAAACAAAACTTCAAAACAACCGCGGAGATCAAAGTTCCGGAAAAACTCATAGATCAGGTTATAGGTCAGGATAAAGCCGTTGAGGTGATAAAGAAGGCGGCTAAGCAAAAGCGACACGTTATGCTGATAGGAGATCCGGGGACAGGAAAATCGATGATGGCTAGAGCAATGACCGAGTTTTTACCCAAGGAAGAACTCGAAGATATATTGGTATATCCCAATCCTGAGGATCCGAATACTCCTCTTATAAGAGTTGTTCCTGCTGGAAAAGGTAAAGAGATTGTAAAAGAGAAAAAAGCCGAAGCTAAGAGGAAGAGCGAACAACAGAGTAGCGTGATCTTGACCCTATCCCTAATGATCATCATGACCTCGATCTTTTACGCTGTGATCTCAAAGCATGCAGAATATGCTTTATTTGGAGTTCTGGCGGGCATACTCATATATGCATTTCTAGCCAGGGGAATGATGTCTCCAAGTAGAATAGAGTTGCAGAATACCCCAAAACTCCTCGTTGGTCATGAGAAGGATGATAAACCACCTTTTGTTGATGCGACCGCAGCCCACTCTGGAGCTTTGCTTGGAGATGTTAGGCATGATCCATTCCAATCTGCTGGTCTCGAGACACCTCCTCATCAGCTCGTTGAGGCAGGAGCGATCCACAGAGCTCATAAGGGAGTTCTCTACATAGATGAAATTAACACCCTTAGCCTACAATCTCAACAGCATTTACTAACAGCGATTCAGGAAAAGAAATTCCAGATCACGGGCCAGTCTGAGAGAAGCTTTGGGGCAATGGTAAAAACAGAGCCTGTACCCTGTGACTTTATACTCGTATCTGCGGGAAACCTAGATGCTCTTCAAGGTATGCATCCAGCTTTGAGATCTAGAATAAGGGGTTACGGATACGAAGTTTATCTTAACAGCACAATGGATGATACCGATGAGAACAGAAAGAAATTGATAAGGTTTGTTGCTCAGGAAGTTGTTAAGGATGGAAGAATTCCTCATTTCGATAAGTGGGCTGTTGCTGAGATAATAAGAGAAGCCCAGCGCAGGGCGGGAAGAAAAGGAAAGTTATCTCTGAGGTTGAGAGAGCTTGGAGGTTTGATAAGAGTAGCTGGAGATATAGCCGCTGAGGAAGGGGCAAAAGTGGTTACGAGAGAACACGTCATCAGGGCAAAGGGGATAGCAAGATCCCTTGAGCATCAAGTTGCATCTAGGACGATAGAAATGAGGAAAGAATATAAATCCTTCAAGACGGAGGGGGCTGAAGTCGGCGTAGTTAATGGTTTAGCTGTGTATTCGGCTGATCCTTCTTTGAGCGAGTATGCGGGTCTAGTTTTACCAATAGTTGCAGAAGTTACCCCTGCAGGATCTAGATCTGAAGGGAGAATAATAGCAACGGGAAAGTTGGGAGAGATAGCAAAAGAATCTGTTCAGAATATTTCCGCTATAATCAAGAAATACATGGGTAAAGATATCTCAGATCACGATATTCATATACAGTTCATCGGAACCTATGAAGGGGTTGAGGGAGATTCTGCAAGCTTGTCTGTAATAACCGCAGTGATATCAGCACTTGAAAATGTTAAAGTGAGGCAAGATACAGCCATAACTGGCTCTCTAAGCATAAGAGGAAATGTTTTGCCTGTTGGAGGGATCACGGCAAAGGTTGAGGCAGCTGCAGAGGCAGGACTGAAAAGGGTGATAATACCAAAGGCTAACCTCAAAGATGTTCTTATTGATGAGAGATACAAAGACAAGATAGAGATTATACCTGTAGAGACCTTGAGCGAAGCTTTAGAGCATGTTCTAGTTGGAGAAGGAAAAGAAGAGCTCCTGGAGAAATTATCGAGAATGAGGCCACCGGAAGTAACCGGCAAGGTCGAACTTGAGTCAGAGAAAAAGATAGTTGAGCCAAAGAAGTGATTCTGATGATAGCTCTCTTCATAGGTAGGTTTCAACCTTTCCATAAAGGACATCTTGAGATTATAAAGAGATTTTCGAGAGAGTTTGACAAGATCATTATTGGTATAGGATCTTCGCAATACGCTTTCACCAAAGAAAATCCTTTCACCGCAGAAGAGAGAGAAAAAATGATAAGAGAAGCCCTTAAAGATTGTGGAATTGGAAATTTTGAGATATATCACATACCAGACATTCACAACTATCCTAAATGGGTGGAGCATGTCGAGTCTATAGTTCCAAGATTCGATGTAGTTCTGGCTCGAAATCCAGTCACTTTAAGACTATTCAAAGAAAAGGGATATAAAGTGAAAAGAGTGCCTTTACTTGGGGGAAAGAATTGTCATGGTAGGACCATCAGAAAGTTAATGGCAGAAGGTAAAGAATGGAGATCTCTGGTTCCCGAGAAGGTTGCAAAGATTATAGAGAAGATAGGTGGAGAGGAGAGGCTGAAAAAGCTTTACATGGATTAAATTTAAGAAGGGGTTATTCTATCCTACTCTCATGGCATTACCTCTAGATGTGCTCCAGAGAGCTATCAATCAAAGAACGATTCTTCTGTTGAAAGATGGTAGGGTGCTAGAGGGAAAACTTTCCGGCTACGATGAACATATGAATCTTGTGCTTGAGGATACCGAGGAGAGAATAGAGGATGCGAGAAAGAAACTTGGTACGGTGATAATAAGAGGTAGCAACGTGGTAAGTATATCTGTCGTTTAAGATTCAAAAATGAAACGAAACGTTTATATATAGTATTTTACTATTTACTAATTGGAAGGAACAGGGCTGGTAG
>CAZGUO010000008.1:0-15952 GCA_964529185.1 uncultured Thermoplasmatales archaeon | reverse complement strand
ATAGGAAAGACACTCGATATGATAAACAGAGATTACTTTAAGAAGAAGGGATGGGACCTAGAGATCATAGTTGTGGATGGAAACTCAACAGATAAAACGAGAGAGGTTGCTAAGAAAAAAGGTGCAAAGGTGATAATAGAGCCAAGGAAAGGTTATGGCAGAGCGTACAAAACTGGTTTGAAAGAAGCGGAAGGCGAGATAATAGTTACTGGAGATGCTGACGCAACCTACCCTTTTGATAAGATACACGAATACATAGAATACCTCTTAAAAAACAACCTCGACTTTATAACGGCAAACAGGTTTGCAAATCTGGAAAAGGGAGCGATGTCAGTGAAGCATAGATTCGGCAACCTCATCCTTTCGTTAACCCTCTGCATACTCTTCCAGATATGGTTAAAAGATTCCCAGTCAGGAATGTGGATCTTTAGAAAAGAAGCACTCAAAAAGATACAACCTCTCGAAAAGTTCAACGATGGCATGCCATTCAGCGAGGAGATCAAGATAGAGATGTTCAAGGCAAAAGATATTAAAGCAGAGGAGATCCCCTCAACTCTTTATGTTAGAGAAGGTGAGGCAAAACTTCAGAGCTTCAGAGACGGTTGGAAAAACCTTAAATTTCTGTTCATAAAAAGGGTCAGAATGAACCGAAAAGTTTAATATAAGTTATACCTTTTTGTATTAGTAAAGGTTGGTATAATGAAAAATCCATTTGTATTTGGAAAAGCTGTCACTGGAAAGAATTTCATAGATAGAGAGAAAGAGCTGGAAGAGCTGAAAACCTCTCTACTATCTGGTCAGAATGTTCTTCTATTCTCTCCAAGGAAGATGGGAAAGACATCGCTCATCTTGGAACTATTCCGTAGAATGGAAAATGTTACGTGCATTTACATAGATATGTGGAGGATAACCTCTGTTCATGCTCTATCTAAAGAGCTGATAAATTCTACCATCAAATCCACCTATAAATCTGTTGAAAAGATACTTGCAGAGATAAACAGCTTGCTAAGAACAGTGAAGCCAAGAATATTGATCGATACCGATGGAGCAATTGCTGTAGAGATTGATAGGATAGAGGATGAGAAATCGATAGCAGAAGCCATAGATTTTCCGGAAAGGGTTGCAAGAAAGAAGAACAAGAGATTGATAATAGCTTTTGACGAGTTTCAAGAGATAGAGAATCTTGATGGTATAAAGATGGAAAAGATAATGAGATCGGTCATCCAGCATCATGAAAATGTGAGTTACATATTTGCTGGCAGTAAATACAGTCTGATAAGAACGATATTTGGAAAAAGGGAAAGACCGTTTTACAGGTTTGCAAAACAGATGAAACTCGGATCCATAGACAAAGATATACTGGTGAGATTTATCATTGAGAAATTCAGGGAAACGGGTAAGAAGATATCAAAAGAAACTGCAGAATGGATAGTTGAGATCTGTAGATCCATCCCTCACAACATCCAACATCTGTGCCATGAAATATGGTATGAGACCAAAGAAGAGGCTGATCTCGATCTTGCAAAAGAGATCCTTTACAGAAAGGTTATACCATCTTTAGATGATGGCTTCCAGATGATATGGAATAAGATAGGTAGCTATGAGCAGAGAAGACTCCTGATAGGTCTCGCAAAAGAAGAGAATCCAAAGATATACTCGAAAGGATTCATAGATAAATATGACCTAAAAACACCTAGCCATGTTGAAAAAGCTCTCAAGTCTCTAGAAGAGAATGGATTGGTAGATAAAAATATGATACAGGATCCGTTCTTTGAGGAATGGATAAGGATGAAATTCGTGGTGTGATAATATGGAATATCTTGTAATGCTCTGGGTATTTCTGATAGGCTTGATCTTTGGTATGATAGCTTCATTAATCTTGGTTTACAGGTTTCTAATAAATCCACTCAGAGAGAAAATGGATAGATTGGCACACGAAAAGATATCCCTCTCCACCACTTATGGCAAAATAACGGAGCAGTTTGCACCTTTCATGAGATCCTATCCATTTTCACCGGAAAACTTCAGATTCATAGGTTCTCCAATAGATGGAATCCAGTTTGAAAACGATAAGATCTTGTTTGTGGAGTTCAAAACCAACAGATCGAAACTATCAAAGGAGCAGAAAAGAATAAGAGAACTGGTGAGAAACAAAAAAGTGGACTGGTTCGAGTTCCATATCAGATAACCTTCTCTATCTCCTCCCTAAGTATCTCACTCACCACCCTCCCATCAACCTTACCTCTCAACTCCTTCATCACCACACCCATAATAGGGCTTAACGCAGACATGCCACGCTCCTTGATGAAGTCTATCCGCTCTGATACAACCTTCCTGATAAATTCTCTCACCTCCTCTATGTTAATGCTACCAAACTTTTTGATCACATCCTCAAGAGCTATCTTTTTCTCCGACATCTCCTTCAGAATATCTGGTATTGCTTCTTTTGCGAATCTTCCCTTGTCAAGATTCGAGAATATCTCTAAGAGAACATCCACATTTATCCATCCGAGATCCATACCTTCTCTTTCAAGCTCGGGTATCGTATTGAGAAAAGTCTTTGCTATCGTTCCAGAGAGATTTGGAAATTTCTCAGCGAGGCATTCAAACTCTCTCACATATCCAGAATGGAATAGCTGTCTCGCCTGTTCCACGTTCAAACCATAGGTTCTCGAAATCCTCGCGATCATCTTTTCTGGATCTTCAGGCAACTCCCTTTTCAACCTCTCGATATAATCTTTGGTTATCCTTACTGGAGGTATATCTGTTTCTGGATACATCCTGGCAGCCCCAGGCAGAGGTCTCATGTATTCTGTAGAGTCATCTGGCAAGGCTCTTCTCACCTCTTCGGGTACTCCTTTTAAAGCTTGCTTTGCCCTTTCCTTTACCGCTGTAATAGCCCTTTTCACAATCTCCTCACTCTCTACAAATATCACGAAGGCATCCTTCTCTCCAACTCCAAGGAACTCCTTCAATCTCTTAACATGTTTTTCATCTATACCATATCCAGGCAACTCATCGCTATGTATCAAACCCTTTATGCCAGAGCGAATCCTTGCATATACTGCTAATTCTCTTCCAAGCCTCGAATCTTCTCTTCTGAGCAGACCACCAAAGCCAGGTAATCTAATTCCAAAGACCTTTTTTCCTTCCTTTAAACCCCTTCTCACAAGTTTTGATTCACAATCTCTGAGCAGATCGGTAACATCTTTCAGCTTTTCTCCCTCTATATCCTCTTCTTTCACACCCCTATCTTTCAGAATCTTGGCTATCTCTATCAGATCAAGTTGTCTAAGAACCTCTTTTTCAGCAACTCTCTCTATAGAAGAAAGATACTGAACACCCTTTATCTCAACCCTTGCTCCCCCTCTGATTGATACATTTATATCCTGTCTTATCGAACCCAACGTTCTTTTACATTTGCCCACAGCCTTGAAGATCGAGCCTATGTATTCAGCAATCTCCCTTGCATGCTTTGGATCCCTTATCTCTGCAGATGTAGCAACCTCTATGAGAGGTATACCAAGCCTATCTATGCTGTACTTGACAAAGTCTTTCCCTTCCTCAAGTTTCCTTGCAGCATCCTCCTCTATGGCTATGGTTTTTATACCAACATCTTTGACTTTACCATTGAGCGCTATCAGTGCAGTTCTTTGAAAGCCAGAGGTATTGGAGCCATCTATAACTATCTTCCTCATCACGTGAATCTCATCTACGATCCTTGCGTTCATCATCAGCGCTACCTTCAGACCTATCTCTAAAGCTTCTCCATTCATCTCATGAGGAGGTTCCTCATCTCCTTCCACCAGGCAACTGCTCTTATTTGAGGATACATACAGAAATCTCCTTCTTTTTTCAGCCTCAGCCAAAGCAGCCCTATCCAATTCTCCTAATTCGCTCTGTGTTGGTCTCAAAAATCTCTCAAATCTAAAATCCCCTTCTTCTGACAACTCGGATGGACAGCTACAGAACAACTTTTTTGTATCCAACTGCTGGTGTATCTCAAGACCCGCCTTAAATCCAAGATCTCTGTAGTTCATCGATGGTTGTATGATAAGAGAATTTATTACAGTTATCCTACAACCGATGCCTCCCTCTTTATCTTTTTCCCCTTAAATCTCTCTATACTCAAGCTATGAAGAAACTCAGAATCCTTTCCATCCGCTATATATTCGGCTAGAATCTTAGTTACCATTGGAGAAAGCATGAAGCCATGACCACTGAATCCATGGCAATGGATGAAACCCTTAACTCTGGGATCCTCACCAATGATAGGTCTTGCATCCGGAGATACATCGTAAAAACCTGTCCAGTGTCTCAGTATCTTGATGTACTTAAGGGCGGGAGCATACCTAGTCAATGTTCTGGCCATGTGGTGCAAAAAGGAGAAGGTTGGCTGGAAGAGATAGCCTGTCCTCTCATCAGGTCCAGGTATTCCACCCAGAATCTGTCCTTCACTCTGCTGGCTGAAGTAGATTCCATCCCTGAAAGATATTACCATACAATCAAAGATCCTTTTCAATCTCTCCGTAACTATCGCTTCCTTTCTCAGAGGAACATTTGGAATATCTATACCAACCAATCTTGCTACCTCCCTCGACCAGGCGCCGGCGCAGTCCACAACATAGTTACAAGAAACTTCTACACCTCCATCGGTTGCAACCTCTTTTACACCTTCTTTATCAACGCGTATCTTCACAACCTTTGCATGGGTGTATATCTTTGCTCCATTCTCTCTCGCTCTCTTTGCATATGCAAATGTTGTCTTGAAAGGATCTGCATGACCATCGGTTGGACAGAATGTTGCTGCTATTGCATGCATACCATCAGGATCGAGAATAGGGGCGATCTCTTTTATCTCATGCTTTTCCACAATTCTGACATTCACACCAAGAGATCTCTGCAGTTTCACCCTTTCTTCAGCCTCTTCTAATTCTTTCTCATCATGCACCGCAATAAGGTATCCTCCCTGTCTGAAGCCAATGTCCTCGCCAAGCTCCTTCGAGAGATTTTCGAAAATCTTGACACTTTCTCTTGCAAGAACTATGTTCTCCTCGGTGCTCCACTGCTGTCTTATTCCGGCTCCGCACCTTCCTGTGGCTCCAGAACATATGTAGTCTCTCTCAAACAGTATAACATCCAACCCTCTTTTGGATAATTGATATGCTAGGGAACAGCCATTTACACCTCCACCAATTATTACAACGTCACACCTCATTCTTCTTCACCCGATAAAGAACCAAGTGTTACAGGAACCACAGGAGATCTGAATTTAGGTTTACCCAGTTCTTCAACCTTCTTTCCGGTCTTTTTGGCAAGGATTTTCAATACAATAGGGATGCACGTTCTACCCTGACAGGGTCCCATGCCTATCCTTAACCTCTTCCTCAACTCCTCAAAATCTGTACAACCCTCTTCTATCGCTTTTATTATCTCCTCCTCGCTTATATCCTCGCATCTGCAAACTATCTTTTTAGACATATGTTTCTTACCTCCATGATCATATCTTTGTTAATCTTAACAGTTACAATCCCAGTCTTATTTTCGGTTCTGACTCTCACAACCTCTCCCTTTCCAACCTTCCTCCCTTCTCTATCTAAAACATCCACGATTTCCCCAACATCTGGCAGAGGATGCATCTCATACGGTAGAGTTACAAAGCCCTTTTCTCCATCCACTTTCACCAGAAATATTGCCAGACCTGGGCAGATCGCTACACATCTACCACAACCAACACATTTATCATAGTCTATCTCTGGAGTGGAATTCAGATCCTTCATAGATATGGCTCCAGATGGGCATGAATCAACGCATGGATTACAGGGTATCTCCTGAATGCATTCTATAATAGCTACACATCTCTTCAAATGTCTCTCCTCGGGCAGCTTTATCATATCTTTGCTTATTACTCCAGTTGTCTCATAACTCTCCATACTTCTTCCTCCATAATTCCATGATCTTCTCCTTCGCCCTCCTTCCCCTCTCTCCAAATCTTCCCGCTCTGAGCTCTTTTAGCCTTTCCCGATATTTCTTTACCTCGCTTTCATTTATCTCTATTCCCAACCTTTTAACCGCGGACGATCCAGCTATCTTCCCTTCAAGCATCGCTATAGATGCTTCCTCTATTCCAGAAAGATCCCCAGCCACAAATATTCCTCTCTTTGAGGTCTCCATCCATTCATTATGCAGGGCAACGAATCCACCAGCCTCTGGTATATAGGCTATCTCTGCTCCAGTTTGAGATACCAATCTCGTGGAGGGAGATAAACCTACTGCTAAGCAAACAACATCGCAATCAATCCTTTTTTCGGTTCCGGGAATCTCGTTCCAGTTTTCATCCAATTTTACTATGGTAGCTCCCTCAACCTTATCCTTACCATGCACTTCTTTTACGGTATGAGATACGTAGATGGGTACACCAAATCTTCTCAACTTTGCAGCATGAACAAAGTATCCTCCTATCCTTGGTAATGCTTCAACCACAGCTTTAACTTCCATACCTGCTTGGAGTAGCTGATAGGAAACTATCAATCCAACATTTCCAGACCCAACCATCAAAACCTTTTTACCAGGTCTAACCCCATACACATTCACCAAGGTCTGTACTCCTCCCGCACCATAAACGCCGGGAAGATCGTTATTTGGAAAAACCAGCATATTTTCTGAGGCTCCGGTGGCTATGATTGCGCATCTACATTCTAGCTTGTACACCTTTTCACTGAAATCATCCAGTCTTTCTGCTACTCCAAAAAGATGTTTCGTTTTGCTTTCATAATACCCAAAGACCGTTGACCTCAAAAGAGTCTTTATATTTTCATTCTTTTTGACAAGATCTTCCAGTTCTTTTGCTATATCTATTCCTCTCCTTCCAGCCATCTCATCTTTTGAACCAAAGAATTTATGGGTCTGCTTTATGAGCTGACCACCGAGTCTGTAATTTTCATCAACGAGAATAACCCTAGCACCATATCTCGAAGCTTCAATGGCAGCGCACAATCCTGCTGGTCCTCCTCCAACCACGAGAACATCACAATCTAATTTTTCGATCGTCTTCTCATCAAAATCCGCACTCGGAAGCTCTGCAGACCCATCTTGGGTCTCAACCCTTATCCCTTCTCTAACCCTCTCTATACAAGTCCTTACATTCGGTATACCATTTACCCTCATTCTGCACGATGCACACTTCCCTATACCACAGAAAAATCCTCTTGGTCTTTCGTATTTCAAGCTGGTAGAAAATCTATAAATCCCATTTGCAACCAAGGCAGATGCTATACTCTCGTTTTCATATCCATAGATCTCCTTTCCATTAAAGTAAAACTTCACTTTCTTTCCTCTTTTGAATTCCAATATAGGATGTTCCCTGATCCTCAAATCTATACCCCCTTTCGAGAATAAACAAATCAAACTTATAAGTTTTCAATTTACTGAATCTGGATATCATCTATAGAGGAATGTCTTTGAACTATCATTCTTGCAAGCCTTACATTCTTCCCTCCTTTTCCTATAATCCTGGTCTTATCCTTTGGAGGGACTTTCAATCTTGCCACATTTCTGTTACCAACCTTTTCTATGCGAATCTCCTCTATCTTGAAAGGTTTGAAAAGATTAGCTACAAATCTCTCTTCATCGTCATCCAACTCAACAAATCTGACATTCTTCTTGAAGATCTCTTTCAGCCTTTCTATATTCCTAGCATTCTTCCCTATAGCTACGCCCAAAAAACCTCTGCTTACAACGAAGACTATGGTATCATCATCCTCGACACAATCTATCACATCTGCCTTGGTTATAGAAGTTGCTAATCTGATTTTTTGCATATCCTCGTTTGATATAACCCTCTCTGCCATTTACCTAGCTCTCTCCGACTATGCTAAGTATATCTGTTTTTCCTTCATCAAGGACAGCAAATGTTGATATTGAAAAGGGCTTACCACATACAGGTCCCAACTCAACACCTTTCCCGGAGAACTCGAAAACCGGAACATTCTTTTCTCTTGCTAGTTCTTTGATCTTTTCCTTCTCTGGACAGTTCCTTGCTACAACTATCATCTTTGCCTTTCCCTCGATCAGCATCTTCTTTGTCTTCTTAAGACCTATTGTGACCTTTCCTTCCTTCATCACAGATTTAAATGCCCTCTCTACATCTACCATCCTACTTCCTCCTTGCTCCCATCGCCAACTTTATAGCTCCAGTACCTACAGTTATGGGTTGACCAACTATAATGTTTTCTGCCACTCCCTTCAATTCATCAACCTCTCCCTTTCTTGCAGCTCTCAAAAGATGGTTTACAGTGATCTCGAAAGCAGCTCTCGAGAGTACAGAGCTCTTTTCCCCACTTACTCCATGCCTCCCTATTGCTCTCACGGTTCCATCAACTGTCATTATATCAGCTACGAGCATTATGTGTCTTATATCCACATATAAACCCTGTTCCATTAAGGTATTGTAAGCTTCTTCTATGATCATATTTCTCGCTGCCTCTATACCCAAGACTCTAGCCACCGCCTGGATATCGTTGGTTCTGGTTCTCGTTGAATCAACACCTTCTATCTTCAAAACCTCTTCCAAGTTGCTTCCTTCGGTGTATATAACATATCCTTCTCCAGGCTCATTCCTTATTATTACTCTCTCGATCCCATCTATACCCTTTATTTTCAACTTCTTAAGATGTTCAGATATCATCAATAAACCTTTGTAACTGGGCTCTTCCAGGATTATCTTCAACTTTCCTCCTTTTATCTCCTCGACCTTTATCTTTTTGATCTTCTTAATTTTCTCTATCACATCATCCTTAGAGATATCTCTCTTACTCATGCTTTTTTCATCCAGCTCAACGTATATGACGAGATTTTCGATATCCATCTCTAAAGATGCGATGTCCTGTAACCTTGTCATCTCTATCTTGTTCGCTATCTTTTGTGCCATCTCCGCGTGAACCTTGTAAGCCCCCTCAAGGTAGATCGTCATCATGGGTGTTGATGGCGTAGATCTCGCATCGACAATCTCTATTAACCTAGGTAGCCCCAGAGTAACGTTTATCTCTGCTACTCCAGCGTAGTGGAATGTTCTCATCGTCATCTGTGTGCCTGGCTCACCTATACTCTGTGCAGCCACTATCCCGCAAGCCTCAGCAGGCTCTATCATGTTATTATTATACTGCTCAAAAGCCTTGTCTACAAATTTTTCTATCTTATCAGTTAGTCCTTCCTTCACAATCCTCTCCGCGATCTCCTCCCTAACGCTGTACGGCAAAGTGTATTTCTTTTTCTTTACATAGCTATTGATCTTCTTGAGCACATCTTCCTTTGAGATCTCTTTTTTTGCCATAACTAACCACCTTTCTTGATTTCGGTAACAATCTTATCAAGATCTACAGCCTTTCCTCTTGCACTTCTGGTAGGATCTACACCATCTTCACCATAAACAAACTGTACAATCACCCCATCGGTATCTCTAACGGTTATGTCCTCTTCAACCTTGAGGTTCTCAAGGGCATTGATCAACCTTCTCTGCATATAACCAGATCTGGATGTTCTTACTGCAGTATCTACAAGACCTTCTCTACCTCCCATGGAGTGGAAGAAGTACTCTGTCGGAGAAAGTCCCTTCTTGTAGCTTGATGCTACAAATCCTTTAGCTTCAGCACCTATATCTCCCTTCTTGAAGTGAGGAAGCGTTCTTCCTCTGTAACCTCTGTGAATCCTTTCTCCTCTTACTGCCTGCTGACCAACAACTCCCGCCATCTGAGAAAGGTTGAGCATGCTACCTCTTGCTCCAGATCTCGCCATTATAACAGAGCTATTGTTCATACCCAGATACTTGCTCGCTATCTCTCCGGCCATATCTCTGGCTTTACCTGTAACCCTCATTATCTCCATCTCTAGAGTTTCCTCTAAACTTCTGCCAGGTAGAGGTTCCAGCTCTCCTCTTCTATAGATCTCTATAAGATGGTTGATCTTCTCCTTGGCTTTTTCTATACCTTCCTCTATCTTCCTCTGAGCCTCGACTGGAATATCCTCTTCATCTAGACCTACGGTAAATCCAAATGTAGATATAGCCGCTATACCCAGCCTTGTAACCTGATCTATAAACTTGCGCCCTCCTTCCGTTCCTTTTTCTCTAACTATCCTGTCTATAATCATCCCTTTAAATGCACCGATTGCATTCTCATCTATGACTCCCTGTTTAAGTTCTCCATTTTCTATTATTACGCAAGTCTTTGTTGGACACTCTCTTGGATCATCAAGTGGAGGATGGGAGCAGACCTTTGCGGGAAAAGATATCGTTAGATCCTTTGGAAGTATTGAGCTAAAAATGTCCTTACCATAAACGAACTTCTTTCCATCCTTGTCGGTATGAACCTTTGGAAATTTCTCCTTATCAGGAACCTTTGACAGTATCTGGATAGCATCACTCAACGGTATCTTTCTATCTCCATAGGTCAGCAAGAAACAGCCAGAGATATGATCGTGTATCGCTCCTATTATAGGACCTCCAAATCTTGGAGAGAGGATATGCTCCTGTACTTTAAGTAAAATCTCAGCCTCTGCTCTTGCTTCTTCGCCCTGAAGAACATGTAGGTTCATCTCATCTCCATCAAAATCTGCATTGTATGGAGGGCATACCGCAAGATTAAACCTGAATGTCTTGAATGGAACTATTCTCACCTTATGTCCCATCATTGACATCCTGTGCAAGGAAGGCTGTCTGTTGAACAGAACTATATCTCCATCCATTAACTGCCTCTCTATGATCATTCCTTCTTCCAGCTTTTCAGCCAGATCTTCTTTATTCTTCTCAGTCACCTTTATCCTCTGCTTTATATCTCCCTTCTCCCTGATCACATAATTAACTCCAGGTATGTACTCTCCTCTCTCGGTCGTTGGATTTGGTCCTCTTCTTACCATCATCCTGCACCATTCTATGTTGTGCTCTGTAACCTTTATCGGAACGGTGAGCTCCCTTGCCATATCTACGGGTACACCAACCTCATTTATGCTTAGATTCGGATCTGGAGAGATGACCGTTCTAGCTGAGAAATTAACCCTCTTACCAGATAGATTGCTCCTAAATCTTCCTTCTTTTCCTTTCAGTCTCTGAGCCAAGGTCTTGAGAGGTCTTCCTGATCTGTGCCTGGCTGGCGGTATGCCAGATGTCTGATTATCCAGATAGGTTGTTACGTGATACTGCAATAGCTCCCAAAGATCTTCAACAATCAGTTGTGGTGCTCCAGCATCTCTATTCTCCTGTAACCTCTGATTTATTCTTATAACATCCACAAGCTTATGCGTTAAATCATCTTCGCTTCTCTCTCCAGTCTCAAGAGTTACGGAAGGTCGAACAGTTACAGGAGGAACAGGTAAAACTGTGAGTACAAACCATTCCGGTCTGGCGGCTTTTCTCTCTATATCAAGCAAAGGAAGATCCTCATCCGGTATCTTTTCAAGCCACTCCCTCACTTCGGCAGGCGTCAACTTCTTTCCGTTTTCTCTAAATGTCGTGGGTTTGTCCAGTTCTATCTTTCCAACCTCTCTTCCGCACCTTGGGCACTTCTCAACATTCTTTACCTCATTTATTATAGCCTTCAGGATAAAACTCGTATCCTTCCCTTCCTTGATGTACTCTTCTCTCAATTTCTTGTAATACTCCAATCTTTCATCTGGAAGCAGTATTCTACCGCAGTTTCTACATGTTGTTCTGAGACAATCTCTTATTTCCTTTACAAAACCAACATGGATAACAGGCATCGCGAGATCTATATGACCAAAGTGTCCCGGACAGCCATCTTTTCCTGCTCTCAATCCGCAGGTCTTACATCTCAGACCAGGCTCTATTACACCAAGCCTTGGATCCATCAGACCCATTGGTATGGGAAAACCATCATCATCATAGGTATCTGCGGTTATCACCTTGGTTGCACTCATCTTTCTTATCTCTGTCGGCGAGAGCACACCGAATTCTATCTTTCCAATCTTCTTGGTTATTCCCGTCTCCACCATACTATCACACCAAGGATTCCAATCTCAATCTTGGAGCTATACACATGGATTTCAACTCATCCAGGAGCAACTTGAATGCGTAACTCATATCGACCGGATAGATCTCTGCCTTATCCTCACATACTGGGCACCTGAGCTTACCATGTCTATCCACTATTGCTATGTGTCCACAGTTGTTGCACACGTACTTTACGGTCAAGTCAGACTCATCTAGAAGCCTATCTTTGATAACCATCGATGCCCCATGCCCTATGAGACAATCTCTCTCCATCTCTCCAAATCTTAAGCCTCCCTCTCTCGATCTACCTTCTGTTGGTTGTTTTGTCAGAATCTGTACCGGCCCTCTACTTCTTGCATGCATCTTGCCAGCAACCATGTGATGCAACTTTTGATAGTAAATGCAACCAACGAAAATATCGCACTCATATGCTTTTCCTGTTTCACCATCATACAGAATCTCTTTTCCCGTGTGCTTAAAACCATTTGCTACCAGAGCCTTTCTGAGTACTTCTTCTGGTTCTCCGCTGAATGGTGTACCATCAACAAATCTCCCTTCAAGGGCAGCCACTTTACCTCCTATCATCTCAAGAACATGCCCTACGGTCATTCTGCTTGGAATGGCATGAGGATTGATGATTAGATCGGGAGATATACCATCTTCGTTGAAGGGCATATCTTCTGGTGGAGCTATGTATCCTATAACTCCCTTTTGGCCGTGCTTGGATGCAAACTTGTCTCCAAGCTCTGGTATTCTTTCATCTCTCACCTTTATCTTTACCATTCTCGATCCACTTACAGATTCAGACAACATGACCTTATCCACTATACCCTTTTCTCCGTGCTGTACAGTTACTGAGGTTTCTCTTCTCTTCTGCGGAGTTAGGAAGTCGGTGGGTTCTTCTATGAATCTAGGTGGTGAAGTCTTTCCAATGAGAACATCATCACTATTGACGTTACACTCAGGATATATCAGACCATCCTCATCCAAATTCCTGTACTCTTCCTCACTCCTCACACCTCTGCAGTCTGGACTCGGTATCTCGAATCTATCCTCCTGACCACCTGGGTATCTTCTCTCCTCTGCACTGTATGTTCTGAAGAACGTGCTTCTGGCTAATCCTCTGTCAACACTTGCCCTATTCAAGATAAGGGCATCTTCCATGTTGTAACCCTTGTAAGACAATATAGCAACCACAAAGTTCTGACCCGCTGGCCTATCAAGTAGTTTGACATATCTTGCGGTATGGGTCTGAACGAGAGGAACCTGAGGATAGTGGAGCAGATGACTCCTGGTATCGGGTCTTATCCTGTAGTTGGCAGCAAAGAATCCCAGAGCTTGTTTGCCCATCCCTGCTCCCATTGTAATTCTCGGAGAAGCATTATGCTCTGCATAAGGAACGAGACCTGCGCTTACGCCAAGGATACACATCGGATCTATTTCCATGTGAGTGTGCTCTGGGGTGAGATCCTCCTCTCTCAGAGCTATGTATGCATTCTCTTCTTCCTCAGCATCAAGATACTCAACTATACCTTCTTTTATGAGATCGCTCCATGTCTTTCTTCCAGCTTTCAAATCCTCAAGATGTTGTTTTGTAAGCAATAGACGACCATGTTCAACAACAAGGAGAGGTCTTCTCAATCTACCACTATCACAGTTTATCACAACATCGTTTGAATCCTCATAATAGCAAACATTCACCTCATGGTGAAGCAAGCCTTTTCTTCTGCGATCCCTCAGCTGTTTAACGAGCTCTTTTCCATCTGGATGCATTCCTATAAGGTCTCCATTGAGATACACCCTGGATCCTCTTGATTCTTTTGAAACCTCCTCTAACCCAAGATCTTTGAGTACCTTTTCCACCTCTTTCTCGTCATAACCTTCAGATATATCTACAGTTAATGCAAGATTCTTCACCAGACCACAGTTAGGTCCTTCAGGAGTTTCATTTGGACATAATCTTCCCCACTGTGTTGAGTGCAGATCTCTCGCTTCAAAATGAGGTTGTGATCTAGCCAGTGGAGAGGTAACTCTTCTAAGATGGCTTATTGCAGAGAGATTACTGGTTCTGTCCAACAGCTGAGAAATGCCCGCACGCCCTCCTACCCAGTTTCCAGTAGCGATGGCATGATGCAATCTTTGGGTTAAAACGTCGGATCTGACACAAGAGCTTATTCTTATGTCCTTTCCTTTAGCATGTACTCTCTCTATCTGGTATTTTATATCTTTGCATAGTGCGGTAAAGGCAACCCTAAATAGATCTTCCATTAGGTCGCCAGCAAGCTTCAATCTTTTGTTTGCATAATGATCCTTATCATCTGGTTCTATCAGTCCAAGAGCCAGCTCTAGTACCCTCATTCCCATCCTTGCCATGAAAACAGCTTTTGTTATCCTGTCTGCCGGGCTATCTCCCAGGTGTGGAAGCAAGTTTTTGTCCAGTATGGTTTCAACCCTCTTTATTCTGTACTCTCTAGCCTGCCCTCCTGCGAACTTCTTGCCAAGGTAAGCGATGGCTTCTTCTTTGTTTGTTATGCCATACTCGTTTGTGCATTCCTCGATGTTTGCAAGAACGTAGGGCTCAAGCTCAGGTCTCATTGCCATTACGTTGAGAATCTCCTCATCGCTCTCCATTCCAAGAGCCTTTAGCAGTATTACAAGAGGTATCTGTCCATATGTTGTAGGAAGAGAGACCATCAGAATACCATCTCTCTTCTTTTCTACAACTGTTAATGCTCTATAACCCTCCTTCTGTGAGAATATCTTCGCTACCTCAATCTCCGTACCATACTGTGTATCCTTTTCTACCAAAACCCTATTTGGGGCTAGGTCTTCTACTGTAACCAATACCCTTTCTGTACCATTACTTATAAAGTATCCACCAGGATCAAGGGGATCTTCCTGAACCTTCACGAGAAGCTCTCTATACTCTTCGTCTGTTAACTCTCTACCTTCTCTTTCTTCAAAAGCCTCCTTAGAGATGTTACAGGCTTTCGATTTGACCATTATGGGAAGTTCTCCTATTCTTATCAACTCAGGCTCGTACTCTACGCCATCCCTTATAGGGATAAATTCCAACCAAATGGGCGCTTCGTAATCAAGATCTCTCAGCCTAGCTTCCATCGGAAAAAGCTCTCTTATGGAGCCATCCGCTTCCTTCACTTCAGGTCTTCCAACCTTTATTTTACCAAGCTTTATCTTGAACCCCTCTATCTCTGGGTAGATATAACCTCTCTCGGTTTCCTCTCCTTCGCCAGCCTCTCCTACGGTTGTGGTGTCTATTATATGTTGCAATCTTCTCTCTAAGAAGTCGTTGTATGATGCTATCTGGTGATTAACGATGCTCCTTTCTCTATAGAAAGCGTCAACAAGCTCTCTCATACCAACTACTCCTCCTCAATCCTCTCTACAGCAACATCCCGAACAGGCGAGATCGCCTCTTCTTCAACAACCAATCTATACGCAATCGCCTTTGATGCGGTTTTACTTTTTCTTATTATCTTGATTATATCTCCTTTCTTTGCACCTATGGCTCTGACAACGGGATCAGTAACTAGAATCTTTGGAAGTTGCTCGGGTTGTACATTGAATTTCTCCAAAACCTCTTTAGCCTCTTTCTTGGATAAAATTATGTGTTGGGGGACAAGCTCGTGATCGAGGATGTTGAATTTTTTCTCCTTCATGTTCGAGACCATCCTCCCTTCCATCCTAGCGGGCCTGATGGGATTCGAACCCATGACCACCTGGTTAAAAGCCAGATGCTCTACCTGGCTGAGCTACAGGCCCGAACACCCATAAACCCAACCTTTATATGTCTATCTATACTTCAATCTGGGACAGAGATACCCAAATAATAATTCCTATATATATACTTTGTGCTACATGTGTAAGGTGGAAATATGAAAATCTGTGAGATATTCCAATCCATCCAGGGCGAAGGCGATCTAGCAGGTT
>CAZGUO010000007.1:0-17001 GCA_964529185.1 uncultured Thermoplasmatales archaeon | reverse complement strand
CAGATGTCTGATGTTGCCTCGAGTTTCGAATCATTTACAACAACATACCATGCCATCACTTTATCATAAGGTAAACGAATGGATAAAGAGGCTGTACCACCGCTCTTGATCCCATGTTTCGCTCCCAAGAGTGTATTGTTACTCGCATCGTAGAAGTATACCGATAGATAATCGCTGTCTGGATCCGTAACCTTCACTTTGAGTTCTAGACTGAGCCCAACATTCGTCGCTCCATCTTTCGGAGATACTAGCTCTGGTTCGTTTGGTGGTTTTAAAAATGCTCCGGTTGGATATCTATCAATGCCTCCTCCAGGTATAGCATAGGAAAAATCACCTATACCATCTCCATCTCTATCCACATCATTATAATCGTCCCAGTAGTTCCCTATCTCTCCATTATCCCAGGAGTTCTCCCCTTTCTCTATCGCATTCTTGCTATTATATTTGAATGTATTATTATATATCAGATTATTCTGGCTGGTTTTGTCCGCATACAAACCATATAGGATTGATTTCGTTATCAGGTTTTGGTAGATGTTTGCGTTGCTCCCTCTGAGATCTATCCCTATATTGTTGCTCTCAAAGGTGTTGCCTCTGATCTCTCCTCCATTTGCATCAAACAACAAACCGGTTGGATTCTCAGAAAATGTGTTATCTAAGATGGTAACATCCTCTCCATCGTGTATAACGACCCCGCCCGCCTTGCTACCAACAATGGTATTATTCGTAATATTGATGTTCTCGCTGTCATCTGCATAGACACCATAGTTATCATTGAATAGCTGGTTGCTGTAGATTATGGTATTGGATGAGGATCGTAACTTTATTCCAGAATCTGTGGAGTTGTTTATCTGGTTATTAACGATTGCATTATCTGAGGAAGATCTAAGATATACGCCCTTACCTCCTTCCACAATATTGTTACCTATGGTATTTCCCGTAGAGCCATCCACATACACAGCCCATGCTGTACCATTGACCTTTATACGATTTCCCTGCACCGTTACCGTGTTACCTGAAATGTATATCGCAGAGACATAACATCCGGAATCTGCAACTATCTCTAGATCTTCTATAGCAACCATATCTGCAAGAATCTCTATGATGTATCTGTTACTGCTCTCTTTTTTCCATATCGTCACATTATGCTTCTCTAGAGCCTGTATCCTCACACTCTTATTCACGATCAGGGTTTCGTTGTACCATCCAGGAAATACATAGATGTTGTCTCCGTCTTCAGCATGATCTATAGCTTCCTGTATGGAATTATATGGACGGTATACCGTTCCATCACTATCCGGTTTTGTGTAGGTAACATCGACATATATATCTTTAGCTATGGATAATATGAAACAGCCGGAAATGAACAACATCGATAAAGCGACCAGCATTACAACCAAAGTTGTTCTTTCGAACATCGCTGGATATATGCAAAATTACATATTTTTGATTTGTGTTTACAAGCTGGCATGAAAGTTTGTGTGGGCGGAACTTTTGATGTATTGCATAAAGGACATAGAGCTCTTCTTGATAAGGCATTTGAGATTGCGGGAAAGGATGGTATGGTATACATAGGCATAAGTTCTGATAGCATGGCGAGAAAGAAGGATGATCTCGTTTCAGATTATGAAAGGAGAAAAGGAGAGGTTATCGCATATCTGAAAGAGAGGGGTTACACGAACTACAAGATTGTTCCGATACACGACAAATATGGCTTAACCTTGGATGAAAACTTCGATGTTATAGTTGTATCAGAGGAAACTTTTGATACTGCAAGAGAGATAAATATGATCAGAAAGAGGAAAGGCTTGAAAGAGATTAAGATAGAAAAGATACCGCTGGTCATGGCTGAAGATGGCAAACCCATATCTTCAACTAGAATAAGGAAGGGAGAGATAAACAGAGAGGGTAGAATATTAGGGTAATTGACTATCCCAGGTAAATATTAAATACGGATTTGTGATAGGGGAGAAACATGGTGTATGCGATATTCGAGGTCAAGAAGGAGGATAAAAGCAAGATAGATTCCATACTGAGAGATGATCTGGTTAGCAGACAGAGCATAACGACCAGAGAAGCATCTGCTCTGGATATAGACAAGGATGTGATCTATGTCAAAATTGAAGGCAGTGAGGAAGGCGTAAGGAGGGCGGAAGAACTTTTCAAAGAGATATCAGCAAGGAAGCTGGATGAGAAAGAGGCTGAGGATATCAACGAGAAGATAAAGGCGCAGGATGAGAACGCTGCCCTGGGAATGGGAAACATCTTTGGATAGTTTACAGATCCCAATACGTACTTAAAATCTTCTTCAATTCCTCTATTCTGTCTTTTGCATAAATCGTTTCTTCAACCCTTTCTTCATAATCGATCTCCTCTCCCAGCATGGCAAGTATCTCTGAGAGAACGAGCATACCCAACTTTTCCAAGTTGTATCCTCCTTCCAAAGAACAGATTATCCTAGGCTGTACCGATCTCAGTTTGCGTATGATCTTATAAAAGCTCCCCGCAGATAATCTAAGACCTCCCAGCATATCCTGATAGTGAGAATCGAATCCTGCAGATACGATGATTAAATCAGGTTTAAATTGTTCAGCTATGGGAATAAAGATCTCGTCCATAGCCTCGAGTATAGTTCTCTCCCCAGCACCTCTGGGCAAAGGCAGATTTATGGTATAGCCTTCTCCTTCTCCTTTACCAATCTCATCAAGATCTCCAGTTCCGGGATAATGTGGAGAGAGATGGAAAGATTGATACATCACGTCGCTCCTCTCATAAAATATATCCTGAGTTCCATTCCCATGATGCACATCGTGATCAAATATCAGCACCCTTTTGTTCATCTTCGAGGTCAGATGGGCTGCTAGAGCTACATTATTCAGCAGACAGAAGCCCATAGATCGATTCCTAGTTGCATGATGACCTGGAGGTCTCACAAGAGCAAATCCGGTTTCATCATCTCCAGATATCACCTTGGAAGCGAGCGCAGCAACTCCGCCTGCCGCAAGCCTTGCTATGTCATAGGATCCTATGCATACATAGGTATCAACATCAACCCATCCTCCTTCCTTGCTGAGTGATTTTATCTCTTCGATCATTTTCTCGGAGTGGATCTCCAGTATATCTTTCTCTTCCAAGGGTTGAAACTCTATCATTTTCAGCCTTTCAAACACCTTTGATTTCCTGAGAACTTTCATTATGGAGATCAATCTTTCCGAATTCTCTGGATGAGAGGAATTGTCGTGCTCCAAAAATCTCTCTGAGTATGCTATCAGGGTCATGATTCAGAAATACAGTTTTGATATATTTAAGTAGTCTTATTCTATATGCCTGATAGATGGGGGAGACTCTACTAGGGATATCATCTGAATACCTCTACATTCATGGGAAACAACCAAAGCCCGTAGAAGAGTTGCATTCTCCTAATTTCCTTGTGTTCTCAAAAGATGATAGTATAGAGAAAGATAGGAAGAGGTTGATAGATGCCTGGAAATCTTTACAGGACACACCCCTGAGACATATAAAAGATGTGGGAGAGATAGAAACCTACAGGAGCTTTTGGAATTTTGATAGAAAGATAAAAGCTTTCAGGGTCTATGTTGACAGATCTTTCTTGGTACCTGAGGTGAGCGATTATATCTTTTTTAACCTGAATATGTATACAGCGGAGCACGATATCCCTTACCATCAGAGGGTTCTCATAGATCTGGCTGTCGAAGATAAGGTGTGGATTCTGGATACCAATGGGACAAAGAAAGATTTGAAGGTTCTGGTTTATGACATAGAAACGACAGAATTTGAGGAGGGAAAAACCGATCTTCCCATAGATATTCTTGGATACTCTTCTTTCAACATTTCGATAGAATCGGAAAAGGATCTGGATAAAGAAGATTTCAACTTCGAGATAAAAGATATGCCATCGAGCTGGAAGGAGTGTGAGGTTGTTCAGTTCGTATCCAGAAATGAAGATGAGGAGATAGAGAATCTCCTGAAATTCTGTAAACTGGTGGAACAGCATGATATCATCTCTGGGCACAACATAGTGGGTTTTGATAATCGCCAGATACACGGAAGGATAGAGAAGATTCTCAAAGAAAAGATAGAGAATCTCTCGAAGGATCAAGCAGATCTATTTAACAGATTCTTGACCCAGTATTCCAGAAAGGACAAATCATTCCATTTTGGAGTGGGCTCAGAGATAATAAATCTCTATCCATCAACATTCGATACCTATCTGGGAGTGAGAAAGTTCTATCCAAATCTCGATGACTACAGCCTGAAATCCGTTGCCCCATTTCTTGATGTAAAGATAGAGGGAAGAATCTACCTTATGCCAAGCCAGATAAAGATAGATGAGAGAACTCTGAAATACAACGAGCAAGACGTCCAGGAGCAAGCGGGCGTGACCATGAATCTGCTTGAGCAAGCATTACCTCTAGCATTTACAACATGCATGCCCTTTGATATGCTACTAGAGAGTGGAGCAGTGAACATGTGGGATCACATGGCAATGATAAGAGCTACAAAGCTGAAGAAGATAATACCACCGATAGCAAAGGCTCTACCCTTATCTGAAAGTTTACTGAAACTATTTCCGAATGTCAAAAAGAAAGAGAAAATATCAAAGCTTGCCAGGGAGAAGAAGGCACAGCTATCAAAAGACCTCATAAGGGTCGTGAAGTATGGCACAGAAATGCCGGACTGGGTTGAGTATCCAGAGGTGATATTCAACAGATCTGCGAGAGATAGGGACGAGATACTGAATTACCATATACCCGGAGGGATGACGATAAAGCCAGACAAGGATGCTAACTCCCATTTTATCCCCTGGTACTATGTGATCGTAGCAGATGTTGGAGCCATGTATCCAACGATACTCAAGGCCCTGAACTTTGGTGCGGATGTTGTTAGATTGGCAAGAAGGGATGAGATTCCAGATTACTGGGTTTGGCTTAAAAAATTGCCAAAAGAATTTCTTGAAAAGCGCAACATAATGTGGAAGGTTGTGGATTCCGAGGAATCCTTTGCTGACTCTGGCTACATGGTTGGGATAAGGATAGACAGGGAGCCCGGCGTCGTGAATAGAGCAATGACCGGGATAATGAATGTTATAGCGAGGATAAAGAGGGAGTTAAAGAAGGAAAACGATCCTGAAGAAAAGAGAAGATTGAAGATGATCTATCAGAGTTTGAAGGGAGCAAGAAATGCAGGAACCCATGGAATACTATCTGCTCCCACAGTGGCGGGTAGACAATTCAATATATGGGGTGCAGCAGCGATAACAACAAAAGGTCAGGAGATTCTCTTTGATACTCTCAAAAGGTTAAAAGAGAAGGGTATAAGGATTGTGTATGGAGATACCGATGGTATATACATCGCATGCTCCAGATCTGTAGAGAGCGTTCCCAATCTAGCTAGGGCTTTGGGAGTAACAGTGGAAGAAAAAGATGACCATTGGATAACAAAGCCGGAGATTGCCTATGATGCAATAAAAGAATGCTCAGATACATGGAAAAAGAGATTGAGGTATCCAGAGTTTGAATTGGAGCCAGAAAAGCATGATGCCATGATTTTTGTTAAGCACAAGAATTACTTAATATTTGATGGGAAAGATGGGAAGGTTGAGATGGTAACAAAGGGGAACAACTTCAAAGGTTCTGATAAAGCGAATATAGCTAGGAAGGTTCTGGAGAGGATAATGATAGAGGTTTTGAGAGAAAACCATCGCTGGGAGAATGAAGAAGAGGCAAGGAGAAGGTTGAAAAGTTCTATAGCAGAGAAAACAAAGGAGATTGTTGGAAAGATAGATCTCTCCAACGTAGATATAGATGATCTCACTCTGGTTCAATCTGTCCAGCCTGCAAAGAGATATCAACTCAACAGGGATGGTAGCTTATCCAGTTATGGAAGGAGGGCAAAGGCTCTGGAGAAACTACTCGGAGAAAGCATAAGGACAAGGATGAAGTTCAAATTTGTTGTCACGAAGAAGCCTCTACCTGGAATTCCGAATCCTTCAAAAAGTGGGGTCAAACCAATAGATTATATGTATCCCATAGAGCTGGTGAAGGACTTGAATGAGATAGATCTGGACTGGTATAAAGATATGATAAAGAACTTTGTAAGGGGTGCCTTTGGATTATCTGAGCTCTCTACTGCAAAACAGAGAGGCTTGGATGCGTGGATGTGAGGTTATAAATCTAAAAAGAGATCGATATGACTAGAACTTTTGGATTTCTTTATCCAATAATCGTCGTGCAAACCCTTTTGAAGCTTTTAGCAATCCCATAGTGATAAGATGGGAAGAAAGAGCGATATTGTCAAGATTCTTAGAAGGATAGATGGAAAAGGTTACCGATTCTACAAGGAGCTTGAAGGCGAGTATCACCTTGATAAATTTAAGCTATACGTAGATAGAGTCCAAAGCGATCCATTCGCTCCACCATCAGATTTTAGAATCATCATAGACAATACCTTTCCTGAAGAGTTTTATGAGAACAGATCCAGACTGATCGCATTTGAGGACTTTTTAACCAGAAGATTCTACTCCGTAGCATCAAGCCTCAGCAGGAAGGTTGGAAGCGGTAAAAGCGGATTGATCTCTATATTGAAACCCTCTAACCAGATATTGAGAAGAAGTTGTATCATAGTTGATAGTGAGATAGAGGTTAGATTTCACGTTGGTCTCCCAGCTAGAGGCAGAAGGATACTGGGTAAAGAAGCTGAAAAGATAATATTGGAGAAAATACCAAGACTTGTTGAAAAATCTCTCATTTTCAGGAAAAACTCTTACAGAGAAATAGAGAATCATGTAAAGATCGCAGAGGATGCCGACTTTATAAGATCAAAACTTAGAAAGGAAAATCTCGTAGCTTTTGTTGCGGATGGTTCTGTACTGCCAAGAGAAAGCGGGATATCTGAAAGACCTCTCATGAAAGCTGTTAAGTTTGAATCTCCAGAAAGTCTAAGGGTTGAGTTTGACTGCCCAAACAGAAAGATCGCGGGAATGGGCTTGAAGGAGGGAGTTACCCTCATAGTAGGAGGGGCATATCATGGAAAATCCACACTTTTGGATGCGTTATCCAAAGGGGTGTATAACCATATACCCGGAGATGGGAGAGAGTTTGTTGTTACGAGAGAAGATGCAGTAGAGATAAGGGCTGAGGATGGAAGATATGTAGCGAACGTTGACATATCTCCCTTTATCTCAAATCTACCCAACGGTATCGATACTTCCAATTTCTCAACCGAGAATGCATCTGGCAGCACCTCGCAGGCAGCAAGCATATCAGAAGCCCTTGAGCTGGGATCCAGACTGTTCCTCATAGATGAAGATACCTCTGCAACCAACCTGATGTTCAGGGATAGAAGAATGCAGGAGCTCGTTCCAAAGGAAAAGGAACCAATAACCCCTCTGATAGATTTGATTCCTTCTCTGAAGAAAGAAGGGGTTTCAATAATAATGGTTGCTGGAGGGATTGGAGAGTATTTTGATGTTGCTGATACTGTTGTGATGATGGAGAAGTATTTGCCAAGAGATGTTACCAGCGAAGCAAGGAAGATATCTGAGAGATTCAGGAGTAATAGATTCAGAGAGATGGCGAAGGAGGTGAGAATAAAGAAAAGATGTCCCCTGAAAGAAAGTTTCAGTCCGTACATTGGAGGTAAAAAGAAGGTAAAGATCTTTGGCATGGAGAGAGTTGCTTTTGGAAGACATTTCATAGATCTTAGCGCAATGAAACAACTTGTTGAGGTTGGACAGGTAAGAGCTATATGTGATGTGATTCAGATACTCAGGAAGAGATTCTCTGGAAGAGCGACACTGAGAGAAATTCTGGAGAGTGTAAATGGGAAGATAATAGATATTCTGCCAGATCTTGGGATCTATGCAGAGCCCAGAATATTTGAGGTTGGCTTTGCTCTCAACAGATTGAGGGGATTGAAATGTGAGCAGAGGGGATGATAACCTTCAAAAATAGTTACATGATTTAGATATCTAGGGCGGGTAACAAAGGGGCTATGTGGTGGACTGCAGATCCACTTACGTGGGTTCGAATCCCACCCCGCCCTCTGGAGTGAGGAGGGTAAAGCTTGTAATAGTAGTAATCCTCCTTCTACCCACATTTTACCTCATATCCACAGGGAAAGGAGAGGCTAAGATATGGATAAATGAGGTGATGTATAATCCAGATGAAGGAGGTAAATGGATAGAACTCTACAACCCTAACAGCTTTCCTGTCGATATCTCTGGATGGTGTATCTCTGATGATCCAAATCCCTATTCTCCAGGTAGAGAAGGTGCATGCAGATTTCCAGAAAATACCATTATACCGGAGAAATCTTACTCGATTATCTCAGAAAATGGCTCAGCATTTTACAGAAGATACGGATTCTATCCGGATTTCGAGATAGAAGATTCTGATGAGAATGTGAGGGATCTCGTTATTGAATCTAGGGGTTTCAATTTGTCAAAAAGTGGGGATGATATTCATCTGTTTGATGATGGCTTGGAAGAGATAGATGTGGTATGGTATGGAGATGGCGGAGATCTTGGTAAAGAAGAATCTGCACCAAGTGTGAGAAAGGGTTGCTCTTTATCGAGATACAGGTACTCTGGTCTGCCATCGAATGATTTTAGAGAGAGTAACATACCTACGCCTGGCGCAGAGAATTTTCTATACAGGAAAGGAAGAATAAGCATCGATATCTTTCCAAGATTCTTGCCCAAGATAGAGAAAGGAAAAGAATACAGTTTGATTTTTCTAATCAAGGTAAGTTTGAACACCTCTACAGAGGAACACTGGAGGATGAAAGCATATGTTGTGAGCGAAAATGATTCCAGATACCCTTCTACACAGACATGGAATGGTGAAGATTGGATTTATTCATATAGATATGCCTTCGAGGGGTATGGGAACTTTTCAGGATGGATAGCTCTAAGGTTTTGCAGGAAGTATAAGGACTACAGGAATATAGAGAATGGGAATGAGGCTTTTATATATGTGAAGTGTGAGGTTGAGAATGATTATCTCATCGATTTCAAGAGAGTTTATTTATTGGATATGGACAACTCCACATCAAACGCAAGCGAGGGAGGTCTCGTTATAGGCAAGATAAACGAAGGGAACAAGATAATTATGTTGAAGAGTAACGGTACAGTTCTCTCTACATCTATATCTGAGATAAACCATATAGAAGATGGTAATCCGGAAATAGAGGGATTCTTCAAGATGTATGCACCCTTTGGAGTAAGGTTAACACTGGTTGATGAAAGGGATAAAGTGTTGGAAGATGGTTTGTTTGCAATTCGAGGACATTTCGATGTCAATGCATGGATGGGAAAATACCTCTGGATAGAGAACTGTGGAGATTTTCCAGAAAATGTAATTATCGAGGGGAAGAAAAGAGTTCGTGTGTTCCTCTATCCTGGAGAGATAGCAGATATCAATGTCTCTGAAATTGGTGGAAACGATATTCTAGTATATGTGGAAGAAGATCCATCGATCTGCAAGCATCTGCGCTTACCAGGATATAAAGAGGATATCTCCATAGCCTGGATAAAGATTGAAGGAACTGAAAATTTTAATTTGGATCCAGGGAAAACTTACAAGGTTAGAGCGAGAGTTGATAACAATAGAGATGATGAGATAAGGGATATCATTGTCAGATTCTACCTAGATGGAAAAGAGATTGGTCGGAAGATCTATAACTGCATAGGGAGATATCCAAAGTATCCATCTGCAATATTAGATACATCCGGCTTGACCGGAAGGCACAAGATAACGGTTGTGATTGATTATGAAGGTAAAACCTTAGATAAATCCACCAACATTAACATTTCAGATAAAGAGTTAGTAAGAAATATTCTCATCACAAAGGTGTTTTGCTATGGCTTCTCCTGGTTTGATGGGAAGTTTTTAGAGATTTGTAATCAAAACAATCGAAGTATCGACATATCTGGATGGTATCTTACAGATAGACCTAACGAGAGGGTAGATAAACAACCAAAGATAGTATTTCCAGAAGGGAGCATAATAGAAGCTGGTTCTTCTATAGTTATCTCATCGAACTCCTCTGCCTATAAAAATCTGTTTTCCCGCTATCCAGATTTTGAGTACAATTTTGAAATTCCTGAGGTTAAAGACATGATAGAGAAGGGTTCGGTTGTACTGAGTAATAAGGCAGATGTGATTGCTCTTAAGGATAGGTATAACAGAACCATAGATGCAATCGTCTATGGAGAATGGAAATATGTTATTGGATGGAAAGGGAAGCCGGCCGGAAGATTAAGAAAGGGAGAGATCTTTGAAAGGAAAAGAGAAAATGGGTTCTACCTTGATACAAATACCTCGCTGGACTGGAAAATCGTAAAGATAGGTGGATCAAAGATTGGTGTAACTCGGTTTTCTGGTAGAATGAAAGTAATTGCTGCCATCTCTCCTGACTGCTCTCTGGATCTCTTGATAAATGAGCTCCTTACAGCAAGACGATGTGTGATCATAAGCTCTTACACATTCGGGAATCCATGGATAGAAGATGCCCTTATCAGATTGGTCGAGAGAGGGGTTAATGTGAGTATTCTTATTGAAGGAAATCCGGTAGCTGAAAAAGGAGATGAGAGCTCTATCATAAAACTGAAGGAGAAAGGCATAACAATCTACGAGATGAAGAAGAAAGGCGGATACAGAAGATATAGATTCAATCATGCTAAGTACTGTATCATAGACAACCGCTCTCTGATCATAGGAAGTGCAAACTTCGATCAGAATGGATATCCAAAAGGAAAAGGAAATAGAGAATGGCTGGTTATTGTGAGAAACTCTTCTGTTGCCAGATTCTTCTATAGATTGTTCAAGATGGATATCAGCATGCCAGATGTTTATATGGTAAACATCTCTACTCGTGATGAGCATAACAAACCTCTCGCTTCTGAGGATAGATTCCTTCCAAGGATAGAGCCATTGGAGATTAAAGATAATGTTACCATCTTGCCCATAATCTCTCCAGACAATAGCGAAAAGGTTTTGGTAGAGATTCTCAGAAAAGCAAAACGAAGCATCTACATTGAACAGATGATCTTTGATCCTTATGATATCAGCAGATTAACTAGAGAATTGATCAATGCATCTCGCAGAGGAGTTGATGTCAAAATCATCGCCAACTCACGTTATGCTGAAAAGGAGAAATTATCTGTATTGAGAGATTATGGCATAGAAGTAAAACTGATAGATCCAGAGGATCTGGATCTGAAAAATATTCATGTCAAGGGCATCATAGTAGATAACTCTACGGTTGTGATCTCTAGCATCAACCTGGACCATAGCTCTGTATATAGGAACAGAGAAGCTGGTCTCGTTATAGAGAATCAAGAACTCGCGAGATATTTTGCAAAGGCGTTTTTCCTGGATTGGAGAATGGATATCGATAGCTCTGGGAAAGACTATAAAAATGTCTTTCTGTTAACTCTCCTTCTCTGTCTAACATCCACCGCAATATTGAAAAACCGGAGGAATAAGATAAGATGATGAATCATCCGCTCTCCGTGATTTCATTGATCATCATAGTTCTATCCTTCATGTTCGCATATAAGAAAGAGTTTGGTATCACCATGGCTCTTCTAATCTCCAACTTCGCCATATTTATCATCTCCTCTCTCTATCCAGAAGTGATTTTAGATCTTGGATTTAAGCCAACCTATCTTTATGGAGATCTCACAAAATTGTATACACTTATAACGACCATGTTCTTGCATGCGGATTTATCTCATATACTTGGAAACATGATCACTCTATTTTTCTTAGGAATTCCTTTTGAAAGGAGAGTGGGTTGGAAGAAATTTTCTCTCATCTACTTCATCTCAGGCATATGCGGAGCGCTGCTATACTCTATGATCAATCCAAAACCCGTTTTGCTCATAGGAGCATCTGGTGCGATATTTGGTATACTTGGAGCTTTTGCGGTTGCATATCCATTTGATGAGATCATCATGCCCTTGCCTGTGTTTTTTGTTGCTTTCCTTACCAGGATAAAAGTGATCTATGCAGCAATGTTCTTTGGTTTCTTGGAGATAGCTTTCAGTTTCTTTTCATCCAGTCATGACAACGTAGCTCATGTAGCACATATTGGCGGATTACTAACGGGCATAGCTCTATCGTATGTTCTTCTCAGGGAGAGAAAAGTGAGAATAGGTATAGTCGAGTACAGAAACTTGGAAGAGGTTTCTAACGATATCAGCTTGATAAATAGGATAAGGTATGAGAGCATATCAGAGATAAAAAACGAGTGGATGAGAGAGTTTATCAAGAATTACAGATGTCCCTACTGTGGAGGAAAGCTGAGGATCTTTAGAGGAAATATCTACTGCAAAAGATGTGATCTTATCTTTAGATGAATATGTTAGTGTAGTATTCCATGGAAGATCAGGGATGATAGGATATAACCAATTATGGCTCCGGTATTCAAGAAGGGTAAACCCGCATGGGGCTTATCTTTGGATGGAAACACCATTAAACAGATGAATCCCGCGATTATTCCAGCGACAACCGATAGTGATATCTCCAGTGAGGAAGTGAAGCTGTAGGCTGAGATAACAAGTATCCCGGGTATAACAACATCTCCAACACCAACAAAGAGTGCATCTCTCTCCTTTCTTTTTACCTGCTTCTTGAGACCTCCGACTTGCTTCCTGAACCTGTATCTTATCTTGTAGGGTATTATGAAGAGTACTGGCAATTTAAGATCAACTATTGTATCTGCAAGATCTATCATATGCTTTGTTTTGTATACAGATATTGCATCGTAGAGAGCGAGCACGATCAGAAGAGGAATAACTAAGTATGGTGAGATGGAGATGCCGAAGATCGTTACCGCACCTATGCTGAGGATTATTGCAGAGAGGTCTATGATATACCATTCAGGATAGGCTAGAAGGAGAACGATGAGTGCTACGGATATTGCTAGAGAAAGTGCATCCGCAATGATATTTGTTACAAAGCCATAAAACAGAGCTTGGAACAGAGTGAATATTGTAGCGATGATTGCGAGAAGTACAAACACCTGTATCGCTTCCTTCTTCCACAATTTTGCAATTATGATTATCAGTGCGGTTATGATGAGTAGGGTTGCAATGAAATAAACTATGTTTGCAGGATCGTCTGGATTTTCAAATGCTCTGACACCAAGCCTTTCAAACTTTTCAGCAATCGCAATCGATGCAAGATACACGAATAAGAATATAGAGATCATACCAGCTATAGATTGTATTCCTCTCATGATACCGCCCAGAGATTTAAGATCCTGATTTTAACAGTAGGTTTGTGAGATAAACGTGTGGAGTGTAGTGTAATAGAGGGTCTTGATTTATTCAACTACAAGATCTTTGGAAAATTTATCCGTTGTAGAAAGCAGGAACTCCTTACTCATACTGAGGGCATTTACTGGACAAGCATCGGTGCACTGTGCACAGAATGTGCATCTGTTTACATATATCCTTATCTTCTTCTTTTCCTCTATGTACTCTATGGCATCTGAAGGGCATACTTTTGTACAAAGCCTACAACCTATACATTTCTCTCTATCATAAACTATCTTTCCTCTGAATCCTGGGGGGGTCTCGACTGGAGGATTTATCTTGATCTCTCCCTTTTTCACAGCTTCGACAAATCTGCTCGGAGATGATGGAGCATATTTTGCTGGAAATAGGTTTGTGAAAGGTCTCCTGAACATCTGCCTTATCAATTCTCCTATCATCGCAAACCTCATATCAATCCCCTTGAAACAGCAACCTTGTCAAACATTACAAGAACTAAGCCTATTAAACCTATTAAAGTCAAGGTTATCCAGTAAGTGGAAACAACCTGATCTATCTTTAGCCTGGCGACGCCCACCCTTATAAGGGTTACGGAAAACAAAATCACTAGAAAAACCTTCAGCAAGTAGAACAGAAAGTCTGTGATATGTGCTACATAACCAGACAAATTAAGGATCGGTGAAAGGTTGTACGGGAAGAAGAGGGTTACTATGATTGTAGCTATCGCTACCGTTTTTACCGCATCCGCTAGATAGAACATTCCTAGGTTTCTTCCCGAGTATTCAACCAATAGACCTCCAGCTATCTCTGTCTCAGCTTCTGGAACATCGAATGGTATCTTTGAGAGTTCTCCAGGTGTAACTATGAGTAAGGTTATTAACAGCAGAATAAGACCAATCATTCCCAGAATACCAACATTGTTCCATATGGGGTGTGAGACTATGGAGTAGAGTGAAAATGGATTTTGGACATTTGCCTCGTTTAATCTCCATACAATAGAGATTATCGCTATCGCAAGGGGAAATTCATATGACATCATCAAAACCATCTCTCTCTGTGCCCCGACTGTAGCATAAGGTGAACTCGATGCAAATCCTCCAAGTACCATGGCAAGGGATGGTATCATTAGAAGGTATAGAATGAGTATCAAATCGCCCTCTGTAGATAGTATCGGTCCAAAACTACCTATCGGCAGATATAACATGATCGTTATAGAGGATGCCAAAGCTATTACGGGAGCTAAATTAAACAACCATCCTATTGCTTGTTCTGGTACAATATTCTCTTTGGAGAAAAGCTTTATCACATCCCAAAAGGGTTGTCTTATGGGTGGCCCTACCCTAGCCTGCATGTGAGCGGCTAATTTCCTATCTATACCTTTGTAAAGTAAGCCAAAGATGATTGTAAATATAGCTATCCCTATCGCTCCAAATACAGCTTTGAATGCCTGATCTATTATCTCAATCATCCGATCAGCCTCCTGGTCTTTTCAACGCTCAATTTATGAAGATACTCATGTGTTACTATCTCCTTCTTTCCATCCTTCACTATAGCTACTCTATTGGTACAGGAAAGGCAGGGATCTGTAGATGCAGCAACAATAGGTATATCCGCTATCTGCTCGCCCTTTAGCATGGGTATCCATGGCATTAGATTATTATAGGTTGGTGCTCTCACTTTCCAGGTATATGGTGTATCTTGCTCTCTCATCTTAACATAGTGTATGACCTCTCCCCTAGGTGCTTCTGCTCTACCTATGCCATCTCCAGATGCTTTTTTGAGCAGAGCCAAGAGTTTTGCCACCTTTGGTTCAAACATTATCTCTCCATCTGGCATGTTATCCAAGCATTGCTCAATTATCTCTACCGATTGTTTTACCTCTAGTAATCTTACAACTATCCTATCGTAAACATCTCCTCTTATCTCTCCAGTGAGTATGTCTGGAGTGATATAATCTATATCAAGATCTCCATAAGCTGCATATGGAAAGTCTACCCTAACATCCTTCTTTACCCCACTTGCCCTTGTTGTTGGGCCTACCGCGCAGAGTTTCAGAGCATCTTCTTTTGTCAGTATTCCGCAGTCCCTACTTCTCAACTTGACCGTCTTATCATCAAGGAAAACGTGCTTGAGCTTTTCAAACGATTTCTTGTAGAAATCCAGTGCTTCCCTTATCTTTGGATACTGCTCTTTTGTTATATCCCTCCTCACCCCTCCTATGGTAAACATGGCTTTCGTTATCCTGTTACCAGTAAGGTACTCTATCAGATCCAAGACCTTTTCTCTGACTCTCCATGTTAGGTAAAGAACAGAATCAAATCCTATCTCATGAGCGGCTACGCCTGCCCATAGGATGTGAGAATGGATCCTTTCAAGTTCTGCTATTATCGTTCTTATGTACTGAGCTCTATCTGGAACATCTATCTTTGCAGCGTTCTCCACAGCTATACAGAATGCAAAAGGATGTGAAATGTTACATATACCGCATATCCTCTCAGCTATTGGCAATATCTGCAAAGGATTTTTCCTATGCATCCCTATCCATTCTATCCCCCTATGGACATGCCCTACTTTGAAATCAACGTTTACTATCCTCTCTCCCTCTATCTCGAACTCAAACATTACAGGCTCTTTTAGCGCGGGATGTACTGGACCTATTGGAATAGAATAGCTAATCTTCATCCTCTCTCACCTCGTAAAGATCTCTAATCATCTTATCAGGTCCTGTCTCATCCCTGCGCCATGGATACACGCCTTCTGGAAAGTCTTCTGGCAAGAATATTCTTCTACCATCAGGTATACCCTCTATCTTTATTCCCAGCATCTCCTGCTTCTCTCTCTCTGTAACCAGTGCTCCGGGGACAAGATCGCAGATTGTTGGAACCGTGAGATCATTCTTGGGCAATTCAATTGAAAAGTTTATTGCTATTTCTTGGTATTTTCTTCCATAGTAGATTGAAAAGTGATATATCAGCTCCACAGTATTACCAAGATCACTACCAGATATTACGGCAAGATGAGGATAATCCAATTCCATAAGATATTTGATGAATTCCTTGAGTATGTCTTTATTTCCTCTAACCCAAACTTCAACACGCTCTTTCTTTTTTAGCCCAACCGCTTTTCTCTCTATAATGACATCTTTGATCTTAAATTTCTTCTTTATCTCTTCCGCAAGCTCCTCTGCGGTCAGTATCTTCTTGCTCATCTCTTCCCCTCCAAGCTCTCCAGTTTTAACCAGGCTTTGACTACACCATCGATTATGGCTTCCGGTCTTGGAGGACAGCCAGGCACGTACACATCTACGGGAATCAATCTATCAACCGGACCAACCAGATTGTATGAAGTATGGAAGGTGTGCCCAGTGGCTCCGCAGTTTCCAACAACTATAACAGCCTTTGGATCTGGAACTTGTTCATATACCCTTTTTACCTTATCTGCCATCTGTCTGGTTACTGGACCAGTAACTAGCAAAACATCCGCATGTCTTGGAGATCCAACAAGCTTTATTCCAAATCTCTCAACATCATATCTAGGAGTTAGAGCAGCTATTATCTCTATATCACAGCCATTGCAAGATCCCGTATTGAGATGGAACACCCAAAGAGATCTCTTGAACGATTTTGGAAGGGTTACCTGCATTAGATCACCCCCACAATGAAGAAGACCACAAGCAGGATCGCAGATACACCTACAAA